>DASSGE010000670.1:0-11766 GCA_035693605.1 Binatia bacterium | reverse complement strand
AGTCGAAAGAGTTCGTGCCAGCACCGTGAAATGTTTCGATCTCGAGAGCCATTCAGCGGATTCGCCGTTCGTCAAGGCTTTTCAATTCATCGATCCCGACGACAATCACATTGAACTTTGCATCCGCCGCCGGCCGCTGGCGGCCAAGGACGGCATCAGCCATGTGATATTCGAGACCGCCAACCTCGCGCGCGCCCAACGCTTTTACACCGAAGCGTTGGGACTCAGACCGGCGGGTGAAGTGCGCGGTGAAACGCTCTTCGAATTTCAGAACGGCCAGATGGTCGGCGTCAAGGAAGTCAAAGAACTGTCGGAGCGCACCAAGAAAAAAGGCCGCGCCTGCCATGTCGCGTTCAACGTCAGCCAGGAAGATTATGACCTGATGCTCGAACGTATTCCGAAACTCGAGGGAAGATCGCTGGGCGACTTCCGCGCCACCGACGGATTGCGCCCGCCCGGCGAACGCAGCATTTATTTCTTCGACCCCGACACCAACTATTTACAGATCACCGCCCTGGGCGAAGAAGACTGGTCGCTGATCTCCGACGAAGAAAAATGGCAGCGCACCATCGAGAACCGCCGGAAGCAGGGCAAAGGCATCTCAAGCTTCGATAAAGGCATAAAGATCCAGAAATAATTTCTCACCACGAAAAACACGGAGAGCACGAAGTTTGGAATCTTCTTTTCCGAGACCTTCGTGTCCATCGTGCTCTTCGTGGTGTTACCCTAATTTTCGCATTTTAGAAGAGGACCTCACGTGGCGCTAGAAAAACCGATCATCCCGACGTTCTCAATGAAAGAGCGCGACCGCCGTTGGTTGCTGCTGCGCGGCGTCATGAAAAAGGCCGGCTTCGATGCGCTCATCGCGCTGCCGCACGAGGGCCATTGGGACCAGTTCGGCTGTGACACCCGCTACATCACTCAGATTGGCGGAACGCAGACCGAAGTCGGTTGCGTATTGCCCCTAGACGCCGATGTCACCGCCGTGGTGCGCGGCGAAAATGAGATCGAATGGTGGGGCTTGGCACAGGACTGGGTCAAAGACATTCGCCCATCGCGTCGCTCCTACGGTGAACCGGTAATCGATCGTTTGAAGGAGATCCGCGCCAAACGCGTCGGCGTCATCGGCCTCTCGGGCATGGTGCGCGCGCCGGAAGGCGTGGTGCCTTGGGGAACTTTTGAAAAAATACGCACATCACTGACCGATGTGAAGTTCGATAACGCCACCGACGTCATGCAAGAGGTCCGCTCCGTGAAAAGCGCCGAAGAGGTCGCTTTCATCGAGAAGGCGGCCGAGATCATTGGCCACGCCAATGAAGCGCTGATTCGACATGCCAAAGTCGGCGTCGGCGAAAACGAGTTGATCGCGGAAATGCTCCGCGAAGTCGTGCGCCGCGGCGGCGAGCCGATCACCATGATGCTGTTCGGCACCGGTGGACCCGAAGTGCCCTGGGCGCAACGCGTCTTTACCACACGCAAACTCAAACCCGGAGATTTGATCAACACTGAAGTAGAAGGCAAATACGCCGGTTACATCGCCCAAGCGCTACAGCCGATTTCACTAGGCCCAAAACCGAAGGATCTGGAGAAAATCTTCGATACGACCAAAGTTATTTTCGACCGCATGCTGAAATTTCTCAAACCGGGCATTACTTTTGGCGCGGTGGCAAAATTTTATCAAGACGAAGTCGCCGCCGCCGGATACGAACCCGACGGCGCGCTGATGCACGGCCGCGGCCTCGGCGAAGACGCGCCGATGCTTTGGGGCGCGCGTAAAGAATTTCCCGAGAAAGACCAAGTCTTGAAAGAAGGTCATGTGTTTATTTTGAAGCCCGCTTGCCGACAAGGTTTCATGCGCGACTCGATCCGCGCCGGTGATACTGTGGCTATCGAAGCGAATGGCGCGCGGCGTTTGGGCAAACGCGAACTCCGGTTCGTCTCAGTATGATCCGATTCTTGCCGCGTCCGAGACCCTACAACTGTCATTCCGACGCGAAGCCAAAGAGTATTTTCCTCGCATTTGGGTGAAATCACGAGATCCCGCGCCGCACTCGGGATGGCGCGGCTTGTGTACATTGTGACGCTGCCTCTCGAGCGGACCAAACTAAGACCGCGGCTAGCTAAATTCATCTTCAATAAGCGCACGCTCTTGCTTGCTAGCCAATTTGTCTCTGTAATATAACTACACTCTGCAAATTGACACGGAGGAAATCCTATGAGCGATGAAAACATCAATCCCGATGCGCCATTGCATATTCGTGGCTTGAACCACCTGACTATTCCCGTCAAAGACCGTTATCGCGCCGCACGCTTTTACATCGTTGCCCTCGGCGCCGAGGCACATCACGAGTCGGCTCCCGACCGCGTCGCCAAAGGCTTGTCGCGATCGTTGCAGTTTGGTATTCGCATGGCGGCGAATTTTGAGATCGACCTCTTCGAGCAAGAGTACGGCCAGCCTGATTGGAACCAGTCCCACCCTCACTTGGCGCTCGACACCTCAGCCGAAGATCTGGAAAAGTGGGTGGAACATTTCAAAAAATGGCAGATTCCTTTCGTCGGTCCCATGACTCGCTCCGGCACCAAAGGGGCGGAGATTTATTTTAATGATCCCGATGGCAACCATCTCGAAGTCCACTGCTCCGATGTGCCGGAAGCCCAGCGTTCGAAATTCGCCGTCGGACCGTACGACAAGAGCCTATGCGTGCACAAACAAGAATGGCCGCCGAAAGAGTTGGCAGGGGAAGCCGAGCGGTTATTCCAAGCCTCGGTCACACGCATGCGCGCCCGCCGAAAACCGCATTGAGCTGATGTCCAAGATAGACGATGAAAAACACGAACCACAGGGAACTCGGAATATCGTTTTCGTGACTTTCGTGTATTTCGTGGTTCGCCCGACTCCGACGGCTTGAACGATTTAAACGTATTGAACGACTTGAACGGAGTTCCCATGCCCGAATTATACCCGTACCCACGTTTTTCCCTCGCCGAACGCGACCGCCGCTGGGAAGCGGTGCGCGCGAAGATGGCCGAGCAGAACATTGACGTCATCGTAACGCCGCAGAACACCGGCCACTCGATGGATTTTCAAGCCAACACTCGTTACCTGACCCACTGTGGCGGCGGCGGCGATGCCGATATCGCTGCGGTGTTTCCGTTGAATGGCGCAGTCACCGCCATCGCGACTTCGGCCAATCCGCGCTGGACTACCACGCAAGAGTGGACGACCGATGTTCGCGAAGCGCGGCGCGAGTACGGCAAAATCATCGTCGAGCGTCTGAAAGAGTTGACCCTTGATCATGGCCGTATCGGCATTACCGGCCTCGGCGAAGTCGAAGGCACGCGCACTCCCGAAGGTACGATCCTGCACGGTACGTGGCAAAGAATTCGTGATGCCTTTCCGAATGCCGAATTGGTCGACGCCACGCCTATCCTGGTCGATGTGCGCTACACCAAAAGCGCCGAAGAAATCGAAGTGTTAACAAAGTCGATGGCGATTGTTGAAGAGGGTTACAAAGCCGAGATCGAAGCAGCCAAACCCGGCGCTCGAGACTGGGATGTCTGGGCCGCAGCGCAGTACGGTATGATGCGCAATGGCTCAGAGATGCCGGTACACTGTAATTGGATATCGGGGAAGAATCCCGTGCGCACGCTCACCCGTCCGAGTATGCGCATTCTTGAATACGGTGATCTGATCATCAATGAATTGGAAGCCAACTGGGTCGGTTATCGCGCTCAAGGCGTGCAACCGGTGTTCGTCGGCACAGCCAATCCTGTCCATCAAGAATTGATCAAAGTGCAGCGGGAGATCTTTAACCGAGTCATGGAACATCTGAAACCCGGGGTGACGGTCAAGGAATTAGCCGAGCTGACGCTCAAAACCGCCGAAAGCGCAGCGCCCAAGTCCGGTTTGGCCGCGGGTGCGCGCGGTGATTTGAATATGCATGGACGCGGCGCCGGCGACGACGGCCCGATCATCACTGCCCATGCCAAGAGCCCCCGCCAACTCGGAGTCACACTCAAAGAAAACATGGTGTTTATTTGTAAGCCGTCAGCGATTGCCGCCGACGGCAAATCGCTCACCACCTGGGGCGACACCATCGTCGTCACCGCCACCGGCGGTAAACGCCTCGGCCAACGGCCCCATGATTTAGCCGTGTCCGGGGGCTGATTAGTCGGAGCAAAAAAACTTCGTCACGAACGCGCGAAGGACACAAGGTTCGGGACACATGATTCGAACTTGGTGCCTTCGTGGTGGACGCGGCTCGCGTCGAGTACTGAAACGACTATGAGTCGGGAAGTACCGGCCGTTGCATCCGTCATTTTCTTAGCCAGCTGCGCTTCACTTGAAACAAAATCAAGGCACATGTCGTAATGGTCATCAACCATGCGAACCAGTCGCCAAATTGGACGTAGTAGGTTGTCTCGTTTAGGACATCCACTTCGGTGTGCAGGACTGCCGAGGTAAACATCGGCAAGAGTTTGACCACTTCTCCTTTGGCATTGACCAAGGACGTCACACCGGTGTTGGTGACTCGCAGCAGGCTGCGACGGGTTTCGATGGCGCGCGATTGCGCTAGGCGCAGGTGCTGCCAAGGTCCAACCGATTTGCCGTACCAGGCGTCGTTGGTGAGGTTGACCAAGACATTGGCGCGAGTTTCGCTGACGAATTTTCGGCCCAATTCGGGCATCAGATCTTCGTAACAAATCAATGGCGCAATCCGAATCGACCGCGGCAAGTGAAAAACCGCAGGACCCGGACCGGGGGTAAAGCCGTCGGCGAACGGCATGGCGGGAATCCAGGAAAGCAGCTTTGCGAAGGGCAGATATTCGCCGAAGGCAAGCAGCACCTGTTTATGATAGCGGGCGAGAATCTGTCCTTTAGCGTCGGTAAAAAAAGCCGTGTTAAAGGCTTTGAAGTTGGGCTGACCAGGCGTGCCACGAAAACTCTTGGCGCCATAGATAAAGTAGGCGCGCGCTGCTTTGAATGTGGGCAAAAAATCGCGTGGCAGCGTCTGCAAGTTTTCGGGAATAAGCGCTTCAATGGCTGATTCCGGCCAAATGACCAGCGGCACGGCATCTAACTTATCGCTGAGTTGACGGTGATGCGCAAGATTTTTCTGCGCTAGCACCGGATTCCATTTCATATCGATGTCGACGTTGCCTTGCACCGCGCCGACGGGCAACTTGCCGGCGACGGCCATCTCTTCGCTGACGCTTTGCAAGCGCTGAAAACCGTAAACCAGGACAACGACAATTGCTAAACTAGCGTAAGCCAACGGCAATATCTTCCTTCGAGCCTCGCTATTGTCGAACAGCGCATGATAGAGCGCCGATTTGAACAACATGACAATAAAGCCGGTACCATAAGGACCGACCAGGTCGGCGGTTTGGATTAGCCAAAGAAAGGAGACTTGCGAGTTGGCGATATACCAGGGGAACAAGAGCGGAAAGAGAAATTCGCAAACCACCCAAAAGAACGCCGGGAATAGCATCAATGGGCCGAAACCGATGCTGCGCACGAGCAGCGCAAAGAGCGCCATTTGAACCCCTTGCAGTGCGGCATAGAGCACGAATACCACGACGCTGACGGCAAATGGGAACCCGCCGAACACGCTGATCGTGTAGGTCAGCCAATGAAAGCCGATCAAATGCGCCGTCAGTCCCATGAGCCAGCCATAGAAAACGGCACGTCGTAGACTGTTGGCGCGATCGATGACAAAAAACAGCGGCACGAAGGCAACCCACGCCAGCGGGAAAAACCACGGCTCAAGATATGGCGCAGCGAGCAGCGCCGCTGCGATTATCGGCAGCATGCTTTTAGGTAATTTCACGGAATCAGATTGTCGTCGTTACTGATTTTAAAGAGAGGGCGACTCAGTGAGTGTCGTTGCCGTCAGTCGAGGCGTAGACCGCGAACGCGAGAATCGGCTGGCGGCGACCCGATACCACTCCAACATGGCGATACGAATGGTTGCGAGCCTATTTTCTTTCAGTCTCAAAATCATAAGCCAGCTCCAAAAACTGCACTAAGATGCGCGCCGTCACGCCCCAGACATCCCAGCCATTGTTAACGTAGAAATGATAGCTCGGATGGCCGCCGGGAGAGAGATGGGCATTTTTAATATAGGTGCCCGGCTCCATCAGCGAACGAATGGGCACCGAGGCGATCGCGCTGGTCTCTGCCGGATCTACGCAAAAATCGTATTGCGGCGGAATCATCCCCACAACCGGTGTAACGACGATGCCATAGCCGGCGGTGAATTCGTCCAGACGGCCTAGGACGCGAACATGTTCCGGAACGATGCCGATTTCTTCATGGCTTTCGCGCAGCGCCGTGGCAACAAGATCGGCATCGCCCACATGCATGCGCCCGCCCGGAAAGGCGATCTGCCCTTTATGCGTCGGCATGTTGTCGCCCCGTTTGGTTAGCACGAGATATTCCCCGTCGGCACGTTCTTGAATCGGGATTAAAACCGCCGCAGGTTTGAGACCATTACCCGGGACGATTTCCGGCGTGCGGGAAATCAGAGCGGCGGAAATTTTGTGAGCGAGCATGAATGAAAGACTCTTGTTGGTCGCGCGATGTATGATAGATACCCTTGCAATTTAGCCAATCGAAAGGCAAAACACTAGCCCGTGACCGAGAGAGAAATTCATCCAGCGATGCGGATCCTGCGCCGAGAAGTGCCCAAGTGGGAAACCCCTGTTGTAACTCTGATGGCGGAGACCTACGCCAGCCCATTTCGCGTCCTGATCTCCTGCATTCTCAGCTTGCGCACCCAGGACGCGACCACAGCCAAAGCATCCCATCGCCTGTTCGCGGTCGCCGATTCACCCCACGCGATGGTCAAACTCTCGGCGAAGAAAATCGCATCGCTCATCTACCCAGTCGGTTTCTACAAGACCAAGGCGCGGCAAATTCGCGCAATTTGCCAAACGATCATCGATCAGTATGGCGGCAAAGTGCCCGACGAGATCGATGAGCTGCTGAAATTCAATGGTGTTGGACGCAAAACCGCCAATCTGGTTGTCACTCTAGGCTACAACAAGCCCGGCATTTGCGTCGACACCCATGTGCATCGGATTTCCAACCGATGGGGCTATATCAAAACCGCTACACCGGAGAAATCCGAAATCGCCCTGCGCGCTAAGCTGCCCAAACGCTATTGGATCGAGTACAACAATTTGCTCGTGAATTTCGGCCAGCATCTGTGCCGGCCGATCTCACCGTTGTGCAGCGAATGCCCCGTGAAAAAATATTGCCCGCAGCTCGGCGTCGGCGTGAGGCGATAAAGATGATCCAACAGATTCCCAAAGGCTATTTCGCAAAGAATATTGACCCGGTCGGCTACCATGATCTCAACGGCAAGCCCGCCTTCAAGTTGGCGCTGCAAGAAAAAAATCTCCGTTGGTACTTGTACGTCGCGCACCTTTGGCACCGCGGCTGGAGCGTCATCGATGTTACCGATCCGGCAGCGCCGGAGTATTGCACTTACATTCCTGGCCCGGAAAATACCTGGACGATTCAGATCCAAGTCGCCGACGGCACGATGATCGCGGGGCTTGAACGCATCGCTCCCGGCTGGGGCGGCTCCGACGAACAAGCCTCGGCAGAGGGTTTCTTCATCTTCGACGTGAGCGAGCCGACCCGGCCTAGGCAGATCGGCCATTTTCAGACTGGGAGCACCGGCACGCACCGAAATTTTTATGATGGCGGCAACATCGTCCACGCCGCCGCGGCCGCACCAGGGCTCAACGGCAAAATTTATCGTAGTATCGACATCGGTGACCCAAGCAATCCGCGCGAGATCGGACGCTTCTCATTGCCGGAACAGGAAATGGGTGTTGATACAAAGGGATTAAAATTTTCGTTTCACGGACCGGCGCATATCGAAGGTGCGCGCGCCTATCTCTCTTACGGCGACGGTGGCGGGATTATTCTCGATATCAGCGATCTGGCAAAACCGAAGCTGGTAAGCCAGCTCGTGTTCCGCGGCATCACCGCGACTCAGGGGATTCATACCTACTTGCCATTGCCGCGGCGAAAGATTGCGCTAATCAACGACGAGGCGATTCGTGAAAACGGCGATGAGAACCTGAATCTCGCCGGCATTGTCGATATCAGCGACGAAAAGCGGCCGCGCATGCTATCGCTGTTTCCTCTGCCTGAACCGCCGCCGGAAAGTGAATTAAAAAATTATTATCAGAAGGGCGGCCGATTTGGGCCGCACAACCATCACCATGCGAACCACCAAAACTGCCTTGAAAACCGCGATGACATAGCCTATCTCACCTACTTCAATGCCGGCTTGCGAGTCTTCGACATCCGCGATGCGCGCCAGCCGAAAGAGATTGGCTACTTCGTGCCCGCCGATCCAACGACGAGAATCGGCACCAAGCCGAATCGGCTGGTGGCTCAGTCCGAAGACGTGCTAGTCGATAGGCGCGGCTTCATCTATCTTAGCGATAAGACCCACGGCATTCATGTTTTGCGAGTCAAGCAGGGTTGGCCATACTTAAATGGCCGATGATGGGGGTGAACACATACGCGCATTGAAAGAATTGACAGCACAATACTTCAAGCAATTTGAATAGCGGCCACGGTTGAAGGGCTTGAACGGACCAAAACGCTGAATTTCGCTCTACGGTTTCATGGACTCGGGAAAGTATTTCGACGGCGCCCAAACATTGACGGAGAAATTACGGCAGCCCAAGACGCGCAGCTCGCGCATGATTCGAATATAATCCGCCGAGTCAATAAAATCGCGCCAGTTATCCAACGTATCGAAGTCGATGGTAATCGCCACATGGGGCGTGACTTCCAGCGGGTTGCGATAATTGCGAACTTCAATCACACCTTTGTGACCCAGCGTAATCGGCAACCAATCGTTCTTCGCCTTGTTTGCGTAGATGGTCAGGTTGGCTTTCTGATCGGGTAAATCCCATTGGATCACGAAGTGTACCATGGTCGTCTCCTCCTACTGAGTCGCCCGAACCAGACCGCCATCGATGGCAATCGTCGTGCCGGTAATGTAACTCGCCCGATCCGAACCGAGAAACACGATCAAGTCGCCGGCCTCCTCGGCCGTTCCATAGCGTCCCAACGGTACTTCCGCCGCCATTTCTTTATTGATCTCTTCCACTGGCCGACCCAAACGATCCGCTCGCGCCTTGTTCAACTTCTGCGCGCGATCGGTATCGATGCGGCCGGGGCAAACGTTGTTAAAAAGAATATTGTCGCGCGCCAGTTCCCGAGACAAGGTCTTGGCCCAGCCGATGACCGCGCTGCGTACCGCATTAGACAGCACTAAGCCGGCGATCGGTTCTTTGACCGAGTATGAAGTAATATTGATGACTTTCCCGCCGCCGGCTTTGCGCAGATGCGGCACCGCCTCCCGGGTCATACGCATGGTGCTCATGAAACTTAGATTAAAGGCGTTCTGCCAATCCTCGTCGCTAAACTTCATGAACTCGCCTGGAGGCGGTCCACCGGCGTTATTCACCACGATATCGACCCGGCCAAAATGTTCCGCAGTGTCGTTGACGAATTTCTTGATATCCTCCGCCTTACTCATGTCGGCGACGATCGCTAATACCTCGCCGCCAGTTTGCTTGCGAATTTGTTGCGCGGTCTCGTTTAGTGCCGCTTCGCCGCGGGCGCAGATCGCCACCTTGGCGCCTTCGCGCGCAAAACCGAACGCCGCCGCCTTACCCATACCCTGACTGGCGCCAGCGACCAACGCTACTTTACCTTTGAGTCCGAGATCCATGTGTGCTGTTCCCCCTGGTATTTTCGAATGTGCCGGATACTAACAAACCCACTTTTATGGGTCAAAAATTATCTTTGCCGCGGTGATCGCGTCACTCGCCGTCACTTCTGCGCCCAGTAAATATTATCGCGAAATTGCGGACTGAGACGCTTGATATAAAGGCATAGCATGCCATGGACGCCCAACTGGCGCAGTTTGCGCGGATCGCCGGAGCGCAGCGCGTCTTTCTCTTCGCTCGAGAGTTCGTATTCAGCCATGACGTTTTCTAAGTCGGCTGACGCCCTGTGATAGACCGCCTCGTTCATCTTAAGGTCGAACAACAAACGACTTAATTGATAACAACTCACGAATCCTCCGAAACGTTTGATGGTAAATCAAACTCTAGCCGAGCTGCCAACTGACAAATCCCCATCCGGTGGCGACGAAGTCGGGCATGTAGGCGGTATAGGTCGCCTTGGCGTCACCAATGGCGCCAAGCACCACCATCCAGTTAAGAAATTCGGTATCACCGGCGTGTAATAGATCTTGAACTGAATAATCAACCAAGCTGCGCCCTTCCCCTTTGCGCATTACTTCGAGCAGCTGGTGATCGAAACTCTCATCGATTTCGCCGATACGCGGCGAACCGGGGAAATGCGACAGTCCGCCGGTGGCGAGGACTGCGACACGCTCGGTTGCGCTATTCGCTACGTCGCGGATCAGCTCACCTATTTGATAACAGCGGCGCGGCGAAGGAGCTGGATCGACCCAGGTGTTCACATAGATTGGCAAGATCGGCAGTATCGGCTGCGGTAGCAGAAAATACAGCGGTACCGTCTGCGTATGTTGCAACTCGATATGTTCGCCGTAGGAAAAATCGATGCCCTTTTCCATGCCGGCGCGGACGATTTTTTTCCCGAGTTCTTTGTGATTCTGATAATCGAATTTGTGCCGGGTAAATTGTCCCTGCACCCGATCGGCTATCGTGACAAAAAAAGTCGGAATGTTGTTCCAGAAAAAATTAACGAACTGATCGTTGGCGACGACAATCAAAACATCGGGGTTAGCCTGTTCCAGATCAGCACGGAGGGCTGAAAACGCCACTTCTGCATCTTGGCGGAGTTTTTTCTGTTGCTCGAGAGTCGGCCGGTTCGCCGATCCCTGCGGCGCCATACTATAGTGCAAGTCCATAAAGTCTTCCCACTCGCGACCGGGCTCGAGAAGAATATTCGGCGCGTGGCTCGCCGCCAACGCGGAAACTAGTGGCATAGCTGACTCCTCCGGTGAATAGAGCAAAATCCTATGCTCCGACCTGAGAAAATGCAACTATCGAGGACAGCAACAGAAGAATAGTGACAGGAGGAAATTCAAATTAAACAGAAAGCGAGGCAGGTCGGCAAAACAAAAAAATCAGCGAACCGTCCGTTCACTGATATTGGCCGATCTAAAGCATTCGATAGTTACGCACGGAAGCCCAGACCGCCACAAAAATAACGACAAGAGAAATGATCGGGTGATTCAACACCCAGACTAACGCCGGCTCAAAAGCATGCCGCGAAATCCACTCAAAATACCGCGAAAGTTGATCCATGCCTCACCCTCACCCTTAGTATTTGTTCGCTATTTTATGACAATCGCCGTCATGCGGAAACATATTTCTGCGGTTTTTAATTATTTCGCTTTCAAATTCATATTCCAGGCCTCGGTCTTGCCATTTGCAAGAGCACTGCAGCAATCGAGCCTGCTGCTGCTCTGCTGCACCCGTGGAAATCGCTCAATGGCGCTAAGTCGAGTGTGTCTCCTGTCGGCGTATCAAACTATCCGTCGAGATTCACATACTCGGTAATCTAAGTCAGTTTTGGAAGCTTAACGCAAGTTTTCATTATTTTTATGTACAAGCTTGCTCGACACTGGACAATTCTGGAAGGCCGAGCGTTGTTCAAAGTGACGCGCCGTAGTTACAAATCGGGCTAAGTAGCTGATTTTACGCCGTAAAAGCGCGGACCAGAAGGTTGTC
>DASSGE010000669.1:0-3755 GCA_035693605.1 Binatia bacterium | reverse complement strand
CGCGTCCGCGGTGTATCAAATCGACTGCACAGAGGTTGCACAGTCTCCTGTGATAACTCCGTCCAGATAAATAATTTAGGCGTAAATTCGATCGCTTTACTTATATCGTTCTGCTCCTTCTGATTGGCACTATCGTTGCGCTGCGCGACTGACGAATACTGAACGTCACTACGACGGAGACAATTCGCAGAGCAACGGAGGACTTATGCCTTCTTGATGTAGAAATGTAAGACAGGAAAAAGGTCTCGTTCAAGCGATTTGAAGTTTATTTTACTTCGGAATCCGCCACTAACGAAACCGCAAAGGTACGGGGTCAGGCTTGGCGGCACCAGCCTAGCGAAGCGCGGATTATAAGGAGGAAGAAAGATGCGTAAGCGAGTATGGATTACTGCGGTGGCTTTGATGTCTAGTTGCGCAACCTCCGCTCAATATTACGAGAATCGAGTAGGAGATCAGGACGTCGTATGCCCCATTGGGTATTCTGCATATAATTTACGCGGAGTTCTCCCGTCGACTCCCAACGCTCGTAGGGACATGGTTTGCATGCCTGACGGAGCAATGCCAGACCCCGCGCCGGATCAAGGTTCTACCTATCTGCTGGACGGCAAACCCATCTCGGCGCAGGTTTATCAGTCCGTACTGCTGATGAACGAGGCGATTGAACTGGACAACGCGAATCGGCCCATCGAAGCGAAACAAAAATTGACCGAAGCTGTTCGGATCGCCCCCGATTTTCCCGACGCTCACTATAATCTTGGCATGTTGCTGATGCGCCTGAATGAGCACCGCGAAGCGGTCGATGTCTTCGTGGAAGCGCTGAAGCGCTATCCGGAACAGACCTGGCGCGAAAAACCTGATTTTTACCGGAGCTATGGCGTCGCGCTGGCGAAGCTGGGTGAGATCGACAAGAGCATAGCGCAAATGAAAATGGCGATTAATGCCAGTAATGCTAAAACCGATTTGCCGGAACTCTGGCTGACATTGGCGGCTATTTACACGGGGAGTGGCAGGCTTGAAGACGCGATTCCTTACTATAAGGAATTCACCAGACGTTTCCCAAACCACCCCGAAGCAATAATCGTCATCGACCTGATCAAGGGACTCGAGAGCGAGATTGCATTAGCCAAGTCTCTCGGCCCGTCAGCAATGAATGAAAATGCTGGCACCGACTACTACGCGGCGATCAAAAGAGACGGCGCAACACTTTGGCCGGCGAATAAGATGCCGCTTAGAGTCCACATTAAGTCAGACGACGGTGTCGCGGGATTTAAGCCCCAATATACACAGATCCTTAAGACCGCCTTTGAGGAATGGAGTAAGGCCTCTCAAGGCAAAGTGACGTTCAAGTTTGTCGACGACGCCGACGGTGCCGATATTCTATGTTCGTGGACGAGTGACCCGTCTAAACTCAAAACTCGCGCCAATTCGGGTCTGACTCTAATTCAAGCCGATCAGACAGGCATAATAGAGGCAGCGACGGTGGTAATTCTGACGGTTCCAACAAACGAGCTGTATGGCGTCAGCGATAACGACATGAAGTCTACTTCACTTCACGAGGTTGGCCACGCGCTGGGCCTGCAGGGACACAGCCCGAATCCGGCAGACATAATGTTTTTTGGCGGAGGGCTGGCCGACATCAAACGAGATATTACGGAGCGCGACCGGCAGACTCTGATGCGCCTCTACGCGCTGCCGAGCGCTTCGTCCAGACCGTCGTCCTTGCCGACGGCAATCCCCCGCCCATGATGAGTTCGGATTAGTTGAAGTTGCGCCTTCCTTCCTTTACTACGCTGTCAAATTCTTACGGCGCACGTCGGCGGGACCAGGTGCGGGTAAAGGAAACCAATAATCTGAGGCCGCTTTATTATTTCCAGAATAGTGATTGCGTTTAAAGACTGTTCCCCATCCATTTTTCGGTAGGTCTCCGCTGCGTCGGGTTTCGTGGGCGCCCCGAGTTTAATTATCTCGATAAGCAAGAAATGCAGAAACCAAAGCAGGCGAGCAAAACAATAAGGCCGAATATTTGGAGATACGGTGGGACCGTTACCTCTGTTAGTTCGATCTTGCGACCGAGTATTTAGGTGAGCCGCCGTATCGATGAAATTACTGGGCGGTTTATCTCGGCGGTGGCAATATCCGGCAACTACCCTACCCTGTCAACGTTTCGGTTCGCGACGAAATCAATGTCAGCTCAATCGATAAACTTTCCATCGGTCGCCGCTGCGCGGTCAAACTCAAGGTAATACTGCCCTTAATCGAATGGAGCCGCAGTACGGAATCGTAGTTTTAACGCTAGAAGGCCTTCGGAACTGCTGCTGTCTTTTTGCGTCTGTGCTGTATCAAATTTGCTACACCCGTTTTTAATCTCCTACCGTGACACTTGTCCGAAGTGTCGAGCATTTCAACCGTAATACGGCTGTGGCGTAATTTCGAAAAATTCTCCAGACTTAAGGCTTCTCGCAAGGGAAACGTAACCTCGAACTCTAGTGTGAGACTCTGAGTCCAAGTCAAATCTCCCCACGCATTCACGCGTCCGCGGTGTATCAAATCGACTGCACCGAGGTTGCATAATCTCCTGTGGCAACTCCTCCCAGATAAACAAATTAAGGCGTGAATTCGATTGCTTGACTCGCATCGGCTCTGCTCCGTGCGATTGGCACTATCGTTGCGCTAGGCGTTTGACAAATGCTGAATGTCAAACGAAGCAGTCAATTCTCAGAGCACCGGGAGGACTTTATGCCTTACAGCACGGAAATCAGTCGCAATAATCCGACTTGTTTTGTCTTTCTGCTTGACCAATCGCAATCTATGGCAGACCCCTTCGGCGGAGGTGAAGGCCAACTTCGAAAAGCCGATATCTTAGCCGATGTGACAAATCGTACGTTAAGAGATCTTGTTATTCGCAGCACGAAAGCTGAAGAGATCCGCGACTATTACGATATTGCAGTGATGGGCTACGGAACCACTAGCGGTGAAGTAGCCTCTGCGTTTGTTGGACAGCTGGCAGGCAAAAGCTTTGCGAAAATCAGCGAAGTCGGAGAATACCCTGCGAGAGTGGACAATCGGGTAAAAAAGGTTCCCGATGGGGCGGGAGGTTTGGTTGACCAGCCGGTACGCTTTCCAATCTGGGTTGATCCGAGTGCACAGCAAAAAACCCCGATGTGCGCGGCTCTGGAAACAGTGCGTGCACTTGTCGAGTCCTGGTTGCGTGAGCACCCTCACTGCTTCCCCCCTGTGGTGCTGCACATTACCGACGGTGAATCTACCGACGGTGACCCGACGACAGCTGCGCGCGCGATAACAGCACTGAGCTCAACCGACGGCAATGTTTTGCTGTTCAATTGTCATCTGTCTTCCCAACGAGCAGGTTCGATTGCGTATCCTTCGGACGCGAATGGCCTCCCGAATGAGTTTGCGCGGGCGTTGTTTGAAATGTCTAGCATCATGCCCGCAGAGTTTCGAAAAATTGCCAGCGAAACGGGTTTGAATATAGTCGAAGGCTCGCGAGGTTTTGTCTTTAACGCCGATCCTACGGCCTTGATTCAATTTTTCGATATTGGCACCCGGCCAGCGAATCTACGCTAATGTTAACCAGGATAAAAATGTTCCTGTTATCCAAGGAAGGCGAGCCCCAATACCGCTGCGAGGACGCCGTCGCCGCAGACCGCGATGGGCTCCGTTTTAGCATTGCCGACGGGGCCACTGAAGGATTGGATTCTAAACGGTGGGCTCGATACGTCACAAAGGCGTGGGTC
>DASSGE010000668.1:0-9139 GCA_035693605.1 Binatia bacterium | reverse complement strand
TGTCGGCGGGGTCGTCTTGGTGGTCGTCGGAGCGAAGAAGGCGTAAATCGATTTGGCGGTCGAGCGTCGGGCACGCACCGAGGCGTGGACAGTTCACACCAGGTCATCGTGACAGAGGTGAACAAGCTCTGCGCAAGCGCGTCATGACAACTAAGCAACTCGGTGCGCGGTATTGTTTGAAGAACCAGGCTCAAGCCGGAAAATGTTCGGGAAAAATCTCCTACTTGTGGTGACCCTGCTTAGCGTAGGAGTTTTCGCAAGTTCAGCTCTGACAGCAAACGGCTTAATCGGCTCTCCAGCGCCCTACTTTAGGGTTCGATCGGGCGAGGACAAGGTGCTGACCTTGGACATGATCAACGGCAAAGTCACCGCGATATTCTACGAGAATAAAGACATCGTCGATGCCAACAAGCCACTTAAGGACGAACTCAATAAACTGTACCACGAGCAGACGGATGCCTTAAAAAGAGTTCTCGTAAGACTGCCGATTATCGATTGTTCGGATGCGCACTGGCCTTTCCTTGGGTTATGGAAAAGGCGACTCAGGGAACACTCTAGGAAACATGGCATGACGATATATTGTGACTGGAACGGCAGGATGTCGACTGACTATCAGATGAAAGCCGATGTGAGCAACATCGTCGTCATCGATAAAGTCGGAACAATACGATTTTTCGCCGCCGGCGAAGTCGCGGCTGACCAAATCAATGATGTCAAGGAACTATTAAAAACGTTGGCAGGAGAGTGACGGACTGACGTGATAGGATGGCTTCGAACGATAGCCGTTGTGATTTTGGCCGGAGTGGCATCGGGGTGCGCCCTGGAGGCCGGTTCATCCCGCGGGCCAACCCCGCAGCAAACCCCGCGCGCCGCGGCGAGCCGCCCATTGGATGCCAAGCAGACGGAACGAGTGCAGCGGGTCATGACGCCGCTCTTGGGCGCGATGGACAATCCGCGACGTGTAAACGAGGTGCGCGTGCGCGTGATTGACGATCCAAAGATCAACGCTGCCAATGCCGGAGGCGGGGAGTTTCAAATCACCACCGGACTTCTTGTCAAAGCCAACGACGATCAGTTGCGCGGGGTGTTCGCACACGAGGTTGCCCACGATGATCTGGGCCATGTGGCCAGAGCACAGACGTTGGGCACCGGGCTCAATATCGGCGTGATTCTGCTCGAAAAGATATTTCCCGGCAGCAGCGCGGTAACGCCGATCGCTGGGGCGCTCATCGCCAATAGCTACAGCCGCTCGGAGGAACTCGCAGCCGATCGGCATGGCGTCGAGATATTGCGTCGCGCTGGTTATTCCAAAGAACTAATGATCGACACCCTGATGTGGCTGACGCGGACTTCAGGAGGCGACAGTGGCGGTGGCTTCTTGTCGACGCATCCGGGAACCGAAGAAAGAATTGACGCTTTGAGGAAAATGCCATGAAGCTGACGTGACGAAAGTCGGTGAGATAGACAGCCGATCAAACCAGACTTCAATCGACTGCCTGGGAGTAAGCATGCCAGGCAAATTGGCAGAGATGTAAAAGCCAAAGGAGAAAATTATGCATCCCATGTTCATAATTGCCATCCCCTTAGTTCTATTGATCGTCGGCATCGTACTGAACAGCATCGGGCTCGGCTTCAATCAGCCACCCAGTTCAGCGGAGCAAGATCCCGAAAAGCGCGCGGCTGCGGAAAAGGAAGACTACCGCCGTTTCTTTGATTTGCAGAGACGCCAAGCTGTGAAAAGGCAAACCAGAGTCGGTCAATATGCTTGGCTGCTGATGATCGCTTTCATCGGTTCGTTTATCTGGCTGTATATGCATACCGTCAATCAAACCACTCTCACGACTCGAGTGGCCACGCTGCAAACCTTGGCGACGGAAGGCGGCAAAGAAATGGTTCTTTCGATCACCCTGAAGAACGGCAGCAATGTCAAATACCTAATCAAATCACCCCAAGCCGAGGCGTTGGCAGCCGCCAGAAAAGAAGGAATTTCAAATGAGAAAGTCTCATCATACGAGATTTCTCAATTGGCCACGGCGTTGAATGTCGGCGAAAGCCCCTTGCCGCTCGGCCTGGCAGTGAAGATTGCCGATTGACCGACAAATAAAACCGCCGCGCCTGGGTGGCTTTAGAAACCCGCCGGATGATCGCACTCTACAACTTATCGTGGTTACGGCCGATTCGACGAACAATCTCCGGCCACCATGGGGCGAGGTAGAGCAGCCGATGGGTAGACTTCGCCTCCGCTAGGAGAGCGCTGAACGGGCGGCATTTCACCAAACCATAACGCTGATCGAAGCAGACACGGCGTAATTAATCGGAGCGCATGATTTTGCCGCTCAGGGATTCTCGCACGACACGGCTGCGTCGGCGCTTGCTCGGTTTCGCGAACGCGCTTGCCTGTCAAACACTATTGCTTGTGAGCATTTACCGAGCGTAAGTGTTCCCCCTCACTGAGGAACTTGATAGCTTGGAGATACACGCCCGTCCGGCATTGGAATAAAAATGTTATTTTTCTCGAACCTGTTACGCCAAAACTCTTCAGCATCCTTTACCCGTACGGCGATCGAAGAACCGATTCGGGCTGAACTCTTTAGCGCCGAGCGTCTTGAGCAGCATGGCGAAAGCCTTGCAGTCGCCCAGCGCGTCACGACCACGCCGCGCAAAGGCGGTCCGCTGTTGCCGCGCGTGCTCGACAACGGGCGGGTGCTGCTCCAATCATATCGTGCCATCGCCCAGGCGATTCGCGAGGAGTCCGCCATCACCCCTGCGGCGGAGTGGCTGGTCGACAATTATCACATCGTCGACGAACAGTTGCGTGAGATCCATGACGACCTGCCATCCGGTTATTACCGAGAACTGCCCAAGCTCGCCGACGGTCCGCTCAAGGATTATCCGCGCGTCTATGGGGTGGCCTGGGCGTTCGTCGCCCATACAGACAGCCGCTTCGACCCGGAGATGCTGCGTCGGTTCGTGCGCGCTTACCAGCGCGTGCAGCCGTTGACGATCGGCGAGCTGTGGGCCGTCGCAATTACTTTGCGGGTGGTGCTGGTCGAGAATCTCCGACGCCTGGCGGAGCAAGTCGTGCATGGAAGGGTGATACGCCAGCAGGCCGACAGGTTAGCGGACGCTCTGCTTGGAGTCGGCGGACGCGCGAATGAATCAGCGGCAACTGCCCTGCGGCGGTTAGAGGGGACTGCGCCGGCACCATCCTTCGTGGTGCAGTTGGTCCAGCGGCTGCGCGATCAAGACCCGGCGGTCATACCGGCGCTTCGTTGGATCGACGAACACCTGGGAGCCCAAGGCACGACGGCTGACGAGATTGTCCGAGCCGAGCATCAGCGTCAGGCCGCGATGAACGTCACCGTGCGCAACGTGATCACAAGCATGCGACTGATTTCCGCTTTCGACTGGGCGGAATTCTTCGAAAGCGTCAGTCTGGTCGACGCGATACTTTGGACTGATACCGGCTTTGCCGCTCCCGACTTTGCCACCCGAGATCGTTACCGGCAGGCGATCGAGCAACTCTCGCGCTGCGCGCCGCACGACGAACCCGAAGTTGCCCGGCGCGCGGTAGCCAAGGCGCAACACTGGCGCGACCAGGCGCAAGCTGCCGGTGACCCCGCTGCGGACCGCCGCGCCGACCCCGGCTATTACCTGATCGCCAATGGGCGCGTCGCCTTCGAGCAGGAAATCGGCTTTCGCATGCCGTTGAAGACTCGGCTTCGCCGCGCCTATGTTTCTCAAGCGACGCCTCGCTACCTTGGGACGATCGCGCTCGTTAGCGTTTTGATCCTGGCTTTGTTCCTGATCAATTCCGGCGCGGCAGAAGCTGGTGCGCTAGGCCTGCTATTAGTCGGGCTGCTCGCCCTGGTGCCGGCCTCGGATCTCGCCACCGCTCTGGTCAATCGCGAGGTCACCGGGTTGCTCGGGCCACGGGCGCTGCCCCGATTGGCGCTCCGTGACGGCGTGCCAGCGGAACTACGGACCTTGATCGTCGTCCCCACGCTCCTGATCGGACCGGATCAGATTGCCGAGCAGATCGGGCGGCTGGAAGTGCACTATCTGGCAAATCCGGATGGCGATCTTCGTTTTGCGCTCCTTTCCGACTGGACAGACGCGCCTCAAGAAACCATGCCGGAAGACGAAGAACTGCTGTCTGCAACGATGAGCGGCATCGCCCGGCTGAACCAACGCCACGGGGCTGCCCCAGATGGGAGCGAGCGATTCCTTCTTTTGCACCGCCGGCGCCGCTGGAACGAGAGCGAGCAAAAGTGGATCGGCTGGGAGCGCAAACGCGGCAAGCTCCATGAACTCAATCGCTTGTTGCGCGGCGCCATGGATACCAGCTTCGTGCCCCGCCCGACACTTCGTGTCCCTTCCGGCGTCCGCTACGTCATCACACTCGATGCCGACACGCGGCTGCCCAGAGGTTCCGCCGCGCGCCTGGTCGGCACCCTAGCGCACCCGCTCAATCGGCCGCGCTTTGACCCGCAGGCCGGTCGCGTCGTTGAGGGCTACGCATTGCTTCAGCCGCGCGTGACGCCGACGCTACCGACCGACCGCGAGGGCTCGCTTTTTCAACTCATCTTCTCGGGCCCCGGCGGCATCGATCCGTACGCATCTGCGGTGTCTGACGTTTACCAGGACCTTTTCGGCGAGGGCTCTTACGTCGGCAAAGGGATATACGATGTCGATGCTTTTGAGACAGCCCTGGACGGGCGGGTTCCCGAGAACAGTTTGTTGAGTCACGATCTCTTTGAAGGCATCTTCGCACGGGCAGGACTCGTCACCGATATCGAGTTCTTCGATGAGTATCCGGCACACTACGCAACCGCCATGGCGCGCCAACATCGCTGGGCACGCGGTGACTGGCAATTGCTGCCGTGGATCCTTGGACATGCGCGAGACGCAAACGGCGATCGCAGTCAGGGCCGGATTCCGCCGATAAGCCGATGGAAGATGCTCGACAACCTCCGCCGCACGCTGTCAGCCCCGGCTTCTTTTCTGACCTTGGTTGGCGGCTGGACCCTGCCGTTCGCTTCGCCGGTGATTTGGACAAGCTTCGTGCTCGCGTGCATTGCCATCCCTCCCCTATTGCCGATCGTGACCGGGATAATCCCGCAGCGCCGAGGGATTTCCAAACGCAGCCATGCACGGGCGGTCGGCACGGATCTGGTGCTTGCCTCCTCTCACATCGTACTCACGCTCACCTTACTGGCCGACCAGGCATGGATAATGACCGACGCGATCGTCCGGACGCTAGTTCGCGTCTACATAACCCGACGAAAGCTGCTTGAGTGGGTGACTGCCGCACAGGCAAAATCGGCTTCGTCTATTTCCCTCGGCAGCGTCTATCAGCAGATGGGCGGGGCGGTATTGCTCGCCGCGCTGGCAGCCGCTCTGATCCCGTTCGGGCCGCCGGGGGCGTGGCTGGTTGCGACACCGTTCTCATTGCTGTGGGCCTTGTCACCCTGGGTGGCACATTGGATCAGCCTGCCACCGCACGCGGCCGGCGCTCAGCCGCTGTCGCCGGATGACGCGCGCACGCTGTGTCTAACCGCACGCCGAACCTGGCACTTCTTCGAAACCTTTGTCGGCCCGGAAGACCACGCCCTGCCGCCCGACAATTTCCAGGAAGAGCCAACAGCCGTCGTCGCCCATCGCACATCGCCGACTAACCTCGGGCTCTATCTCCTCTCGGTCATCGCGGCGCACGATTCGGGCTGGCTCGGCACGGTGGCGACAATCGAGCGCCTCGAAGCAACGCTCGCTACGATGGACGATCTCGAACGTTTCCGGGGTCACTTTTATAACTGGTATGACACGCGCGACCTCCGCCCGCTCGATCCCAAATACATCTCCTCGGTCGACAGCGGAAACCTCGCCGGCCATCTCATCGCCCTCGCACAGGCGTGCCAAGAGCTCATCGACCGCCCCCTGCTCGGCGGGCATGCGCTCTCGGGGATCGCCGACAACATCCTGCTCCTGCGCCAATCGGCGCGCGCGATGGTTGCGGAGAGGCGCACCCAAACCGTTACCCGGAAACACCTCGATGAAGCCATCGACGCTCTGAACGCCGCTCTCAGTCCGGCCCCTACGGCTCCAGGTGATTGGGAGATACGCCTTTCGGCGCTCGCGGCGCGGGCGCATACGATAACCGACATTGCGCGCACGCTCACGGCGGAACGAGGTGACGGCGCTGGGGGAGAGTTGGTCGCCTGGGCGGAGGCCGTGCGAACGGCGATCGCGAGTCACCGACGCGATCTCGACGCGGCGATCCCTTGGGCGCGGCTTGTCTTCGGCAAGGCACCGTTAAACCGCCCAACGATTGCCGGAGAAGATTTGCTGGCGACGACGCTGGCGCGGTTTTATCGCTCGGTGCCAACCCTGGCCGACACCCCGGGCCACTGCGACACCGTCATAGATGAGCTCACCGCTCTGCGGGCGCGCTTGGCTAACGACAGCGCCGCACAGAGTACCGCCCTTGGGCAAATCGATGCAATCATCGAGAGTCTGGCGCGTTGCGCCGCCGACGCCCAAGCGTTGGTCCGCCGCCTTTCAGCTCTGATAACGCAAACCAGGACGATGTTCGACGCGATGGAGTTTGGTTTTCTCTTCGAGCCGACCCGCAAGCTTTTCTCGATCGGCTACCGGGTCGCCGATAGCAGCCTCGATCCAAGTTGTTACGATCTGCTCGCCTCCGAGGCGCGGCTCACCAGCTTTATCGCGATTGCCAAAGGCGATGCTCCCGCAACTCATTGGTTTCACCTCGGCCGTGCCTTGACGCCGGTCGATCGCGGATCCGCGTTGGTCTCCTGGTCCGGATCGATGTTCGAGTACCTCATGCCTGAGCTCGTCATGCGCTCGCCGTTGGGAAGTCTGTTAGCCCAGACCTGCGCTCTGATCGTCCGTCGTCAGAGAAAATACGGCGGCGAACGTGGAGTTCCCTGGGGCGTTTCGGAATCGGCCTACAACGCACGCGATCTCGAACTGACCTACCAGTACTCGAATTTTGGCGTACCCGGCCTCGGGCTCAAACGCGGCCTCAGCGAAGACGTGGTCGTCGCACCTTATGCAACCGCTCTGGCGGCGATGATCGACCCGAAAGCGGCGGCAGAGAATTTCACCCGCCTTAGCGCCGCTGGCGCAACTGGCCGCTATGGCTTTTACGAGGCGCTCGATTACACCGCCACTCGCGTCCCCGAGAACCAAGACGTCGCCGTTGTGCGCGCCTATATGGCCCATCACCAGGGGATGTCGATGGTGGCGCTGGCAAACGTTCTCCACAATGGCGTGATGCGCGCGCGCTTTCACGCCGATCCGCGCATGCAAGCCACCGAGTTGTTGCTGCAAGAACGCACTCCGCGGGACGTTTTGGTCGCCCGTCCCAGGGTCGAGGAAGTTCGGGTCGTCGCCCACGTCCGCGATCTCGTACCGCCGGTGCTGCGTCGGTTCGATTCCCCACACGATACAACTCCGGGCATTCATCTGCTGTCGAATGGGCGATACGCGGTGATGGTCACGACCGCGGGTTCGGGATACAGCCATTGGCGCGATCTTGCGGTTACCCGCTGGCGCGAGGACCGCACGCGCGACGCGTGGGGGACTTACGTCTTTCTTCGTGACGGCCACAGCGGCCAGGTCTGGTCCGCCGCATACCAACCGAGCGGTGTCGAACCGGACAGCTATGAAGTGGCTTTTTCCGAGGATCAAGTAGAGATACGGCGGCGCGATGGCGGGATTGCCACGACGCTGGAAATCGTCGTCTCGCCGGAGCACGACGCCGAGGTGCGCCGCGTCTCGCTAACCAATCTGGGGCTGCGAAGCCGCGAGATCGATTTGACCTCTTACGCCGAAATCGTTCTGGCACCGCCGGCAGCCGATGCCGCCCATCCTGCGTTTTCCAATCTGTTCGTCCAGACGGAATTTGCTGCCGAGCTCGGTGCTCTGCTCGCTACCCGGCGGCCACGGTCAGCCGGCGAGCCCCAGTTTTGGATGGCGCACGTGATCGTTGCCGAAGGGGAAACCGTCGGAGAGCTGCAATATGAGACTGATCGCGCCCGCTTTCTCGGCCGCGGGCGCGGCATTCGAACGCCGATGTCGGTCATCGATGGCGGGCCGCTCTCCAACACAGTCGGCGCGGTGCTCGATCCAATCGTCAGCCTCCGGCGCCGAGTACGACTCGAGCCGGGCGCCACCGCGCGGGTGACGTTCTCGACGCTTATCGCGGAATCGCGCGATCAGGCGCTCGCCTTGGCCGACGAGTTCAACAATCCAACAACCTTCGAGCGGGCGTCCACGCTGGCGTGGACGCAAGCCCAAGTTCAGTTACACCATCTCGGTATCGATCCCGACGAGGCTTATCTGTTTCAGGAACTGGCCAGCCAGATCCTATACTCGGATCCTACGCTACGGCCCTCCGCCGCGGTCCTCGAACGCAATACCCGCAGCGCCACAGCGCTCTGGCGGCACGGTATTTCCGGTGACATCCCGATTATTCTGGTGCGAATCGATGAAGCTGAGGATCAAGGAATTGTTCGGCAACTGCTGCGCGCCCACGAGTACTGGCGCATGAAGCAGCTCGCCGTCGACCTGGTGATTGTCAACGAACAGGCATCGTCCTACGCGCAAGATCTCCAGGCTGCTTTGGAAACCCAGGTCCGCACCAGCCAGTCGCGGCTATCGCATGAGCGGCAGGACGCGTTCGGCAACGTGTTTATTTTGCGCGGAGATCTTCTTTCGGCCGAGGATCGCGACCTGCTCCAAACCGCGGCGCGAGCGGTGCTCTTGAGCCGCCGCGGCACTCTTGCCGAGCAGGTCGTAC
Organism: Binatia bacterium; assembly: GCA_035693605.1. Classification (GTDB taxonomy): domain Bacteria; phylum Desulfobacterota; class Binatia; order UBA9968; family UBA9968; genus DP-20. The sequence continues at coordinate 315 of DASSGE010000668.1, read as the reverse complement.
GTCAGCCGCGGTCCGAGGCCGCCGCGGTCCGAGTAACCCGGCGCCCGCCCGCGCTGAAATCCGGCGAAATTTTGCCGCCACCCGAGCTCGAGTTTTTCAATGGCTTGGGCGGCTTCGCTGCCAACGGCCGCGAGTACGTGACGATTCTTGGCGAGGGACAATGGACGCCGGCACCGTGGATCAACGTGATTGCGAATCCTGCATTTGGCTTTCAGGTTTCAGAGTCGGGTTCGGGTTATACCTGGGCGCTCAATAGCCGTGAAAACCAACTCACGTCGTGGTCCAATGATCCGGTCAGCGACCCTCCAGGCGAAA
>DASSGE010000667.1:0-12561 GCA_035693605.1 Binatia bacterium | reverse complement strand
GCTAAGCCCGATGGTTTGAAGATCGCTTCGGCGGGAAACATGATTCCCGGGCCTATCCTCGGCCTATCCGGCAGCAGTTACGATATCGACAAGTTTCCTTACATTGGCTCGACCGAAACCGGCAATCCGTATGTGTTCTTTAGCCGCAAAGCGGCGAGCTTTGACGGCCTTGAAAAAATTCGCAATGCGCGCGGTTTGCGCGTCGGGGCGCATTCGGTAGGCCACTCCGTCTATATCACCGGCCGCATGTTCGCCCATCTGCTCGATCTAAAGGAGCCGCGCTTTGTCGTCGGCTTCAACGATCCGGAGATGGACATTGCCCTGACCAACGGGGAACTGGATGTCCGCACGTCGGGCAATATCGATAGTGTGCTGAAAGACCAGCGTGATCAGGTTTATTTCCATGCGACCATTTCCAATCCCAAGGGTCGTTTCGACTCACGGCTGCCGGGGCTGCCGGACCTCGACAGCTTCGCCAAGAACGAGCGCGAGCGCAAGGTGATCGATTTGTTTCGCGCCTTTCAGGTGCCGCGTTGGCCGCATCATTTGGCGCCGGGAACGCCGCCCGAGTTGGTGAAGATCCTGCGCGATGCGATGGCGCGGACTTTTAAAGATCCCGAATTCCAACAGGAGTTCAAAAAGCTCATGGGACGCGAGCCGACGCCGCTCACAGGAGAAGAAGTGCAAAAGGTGGTGCGCGAGTTGCCGCGCGATCCGGAGACCATCGCGCTGTACAAACTTTATGCCGAGGGCGGCGCGTTGCCGCCACGGTGAGCATCGGTCGAAAAACGATTCAACGTCTATTTCGGCGTGATGGCAGATTGCAGCCAGTGAATGGCCGCGAGCTGCTGACGCCCGCGGCCATTTTTCGCGGTTTAACTCGCCTTCTTCACGGCCACTTCATCCGATGCCAAGAAATAGTTGGCTGGAATCTTGAAGCCGTAACGTTCGAGGCGAGTCATAAATGCCGGCATAACCCCGGTGGCGTAGAAAGTGCCGGCAACTTTGCCGCCCACGTCGACATCGACCTGCTCGTAGCCGAAGATGGTTTGGGTCGAGATTACGTTGCCTTCCATTCCGGTAATCTCAGCGAACTCCACAAGTTTGCGACTACCGTCACTTAAACGCGCGAGTTGGATGACGATATCCAGAGCAGAGGCAATTTGCTCGCGCAGGGCGCGTTCCGGCAATCCGTAGCCGGCCATCATCATCATGGTCTCGACGCGGGCCAGCGCATCGCGGGCCGTGTTGGCGTGAATGGTGCTGATAGAGCCGTCGTGTCCGGTGTTCATCGCCTGCATCATGTCGAGTGCTTCGCCGCCGCGCACTTCACCGACGACGATGCGATCGGGCCGCATGCGCAGCGCGTTGCGCACCAAGTCTCGTTGTGTGACCGTGCCGCTTCCTTCGATATTGGCTGGCCTGGTCTCCAGCCGCAGGACATGTCTTTGCTGCAACTTCAATTCGGCAGAATCTTCGATGGTGACGATCCGTTCGGTGGGCGGAATGTAGTTGGAAAGGCAATTGAGCAATGTTGTTTTGCCGGAGCCGGTACCGCCGGAAATCAAAATGTTTAGCCGTGACTTCACACAAGCTTCCAATACTTCGGCGAAGTGCTGCGGCATGGTATTGAGTTCAATAAGGCTTTTCATCGTCAGTCGCTCAACGCCGAAACGACGGATGGATAGAATCGGTCCGTCGATGGCGAGAGGCGGGATGATCGCATTGACGCGCGACCCGTCCGGCAGGCGGGCATCGACCATCGGCGAATGTTCATCAATGCGACGGCCGACTCGGCTGACGATGCGGCCGATGATCTGCATCAGGTGCGCTTCGTCACGAAAGCGAACATCGGTTTCTTCGATTTTGCCGTGTCGCTCGACAAACACGGTTTGGTGATCGTTGACCAAAATATCGCTGATCTCGGGGTCGCTCATCAGCACCTCGAGAGGGCCCAAGCCGAAGACTTCGTGCTCTACGTCGAGGACAAGGCGCTCTCGGTCGAGCCGGTTTAACGCCAGCGGTTCCGCCATCACCAACTCCTGCAGAATCCGCCGCACATCGGCTTCCATTCTCGGAGTTTCCAGGGTTGCCAGCTTCGCCATATCTAAAGCTTCGAGAAGCTGGCGGTGAATGCGCATCTTGAGTTCGTCGTAGACATTACGACCCACGGCATGGGGCTCCAACGTGGCAGTGAGATTCTTACCTTCCCGTTGCTCGAGTAGTTTGCGTAACGAGTCTTTCATGGTTGCCTCCACCAAGTTCTCTCCCGACGTCATGTGCAACTAACGTACCAATCATGGTCCGGAAACGAATGCCGACTTGAGCCGAAGCCATGGTTTCTCTGACCAGATAAACTGCGGCGCTACCGAGTGGCATTGCCAGTCACGATAAAGTCTTACTGATGCGCGGCCGAAAAGTTTCGCTCTGAACTTACCGGGACTACCAAAACACTGATGATCCGGTCGGATCCAAGGTTTTGCAGACCTTACAACGTTGACTGCTGGGGATGGTTCAACAAAGCTTGTAGGCGGGTGGAACGATGGATTTTTTCGCGCGAATTCTCGACTGTGATAATCGCTTCTCGCGAGATTGCGAATAATTGAAGGACGACTTGACGATGTCGCGATGCCGACGATGTCCGGTCTCGAGCTACGCCTGACTGGCTGGCAGATAGGGGCGCCAACCATGGTTCCAATCGAGAAATTCGAGCCCGCTCAAACGTTTCTTGTAATCGTAAGCAAACGGCTCTTGGTAGGCGTAACCCGGATAATAGTAGCGGCAGTTTCGCTTGCGGCTAAATTCTATCGAGTGGAGGATCATCAGGATGCCGAGGCTGCGCTTGGCTTCTTTTGGATCGAAAATGGCGTAAATCGCCGAAGTCGAGACCTCGCCGATGTCAAGGAAGGTTACGCCCAGCAATTGGCCGCGCAGATAAATGCAAAGTTCGAGATTAGGGCAAGGAATTTCCGCCGGATTGGGCGAGAGAAAATTAAACAGAGAGTCGGGCACATTGTCGTCGAAACGAACGCGGTGCTTGTCGAAGAGTTCCTGTTTTTCTTTGTTTATGAAGGAAGGACGTACGATCACATCGATATCGCGGTTCTTTGCCAGGACGCGCTTCTGACTACGGGTTAACTGAAAGCGCTTGAGATCGACGCGCAGGGGCAGAACTGTGTACGGTTTGCCGCCATGGTATGACGTTCGGTAACGGACAAAGATAACGCCGAAATGACGCCAACCCTCGGCCCAGTAGTTGTCCATCTTCGCTGGCGATGCTCGCAAGCACAGAAAGTGTTCGTCGTTCTTCGAGGCGGTCATAGGCTAGCCATTAGATCTTGAATCATTATCTCCCGGCAGGTCAACCCGACTGGCGAAATCTTTTTTGAATCGGCCCGCGCATCCAGCCAGCGAACCCGGCCGCGGTAGCGTACAGCGCGCAGTATCCTGTCAAGAAGACCGCGCCAACGATAACCAAGGGACCGATGCCGAGAAAAAGCACTTCGTAGGCGAATTGTCCGGCAAACGAGCCAGCGTAGTGCGCCCACAGTGGTTTGGGCGCGATCGTGCCGGCAACGGTTCCGGCGACCACGAGCGCCACCAAATAAAAATTGCCGTCTGCGTCCCAAGGCTCGCGATGGCTCGTCAGTAGCGGGGTTATTAACCAAATCGCCACGCTGGCCGCGGCGGCAATGATGAACGTCTGCCAGGCGCGTGTCTTCACAGGTTCAGACCAAGTTCGCTGCACCGTGCGCGTCGGACCGGGCTGTCCAGCACGCAGATGAGCGGCTGTGAAAACTCCCCTTGAAACCGACTCGCTAATTCGACACGACCTAGGTGTGGCATGGCGCGTTCGAATCGGCTCTCACGCTGATAATTTGCCGGTTCGCCGAAAATGGTTAGGAGATGATTCGCCAGTTCGACGCGCGAAATAGCGCGGGTGGCCGAGACATGGCGAATGCCGTTGACCTCGCGACTTTCCGCCATTTGCATCACCCGTAATGCCAATTCATGGGCCCAGACCACCGAGCGATATTCGTCATGAACAATGGTGACCGGAAGATGTTTGCTGATTCGATAGCGCAGCCAATCCCAATGACCGGTGCGGCCATTGGGCGACGGGCCGATCGGCAAGCCGACGCGAATGACCAAGGAGCCGGGCCGGCTGAGTACCATTTCCTCGGCCTCTACTCGAGTTCTGCCGTAAACGCTGATCGGACAGGGTGGTGAAGCTTCGTCGTAAACGCCATCGCCGCCAAAGACGTGATCGGATGAGACGTAGACTAAGCGAGTCTTATACGGCAACGCGTCGAGCACCCGTTTAAGATAGACGATATTCACTTCGCGCGCCCAATTGGGCGCCGCTTCACAGCGCGGCACATCGCACACGGCGTGGCATTGGATGAAAATATCCGGTTGGTATCGGTCGAAAACGGTTGCCGGCCATGTCGGATCCTCCAAATTTAATACCGGCCATTGGCGGATAGTTTTCGCGCGGTTGGCACGCGTGACAAACGGCAAGACCGTGTCGGGAAACCGCTTGGCGATGCTATAACCGAGGATAGACGTGGCGCCGAAGAGAAGCGTGGGAGGGTTCATGAAGTCGGCAATATTCGAGTTGAACGGCGGCCGACGCGATTTAACTCAGGCGGCAATTCACTCTGGCTTTAAGCAGCGTCTCGCCCCGTTCTGTGAGCAAGATCATTGAGCCTTGCGGCTGCGACGTACCGTCAATCTTGATCAACCCGTCGATTATCGCGTCTTCCCAAATCGTTTGGCGCGGACAATGGCTTTGCCAGGCGTCCATCGCCTCCTCATAGGTGCGCGGGCGGTCCGCCACCCAAGTGAGAAATTCCAACAATAAGTTCTCAGTGGATTCGGCCATGGTTACCATTCCGGTTATGAGTCAGTGTACCAGCGGATGATGATTAGACAAATCGTTTTGTCATTTCCCATAAAGTTTCTTGATATAGCCGCTGCGATCTATTTCCTCGATCACGCTGCCGTCCATAACATCTTTGGCTTGGGTGATTTTCGAGTTGGTGGTTCTAACCGAGTCCATGACCGCCTGGACGCCTTTGGTTTCGGGGATGGGGCGTTCACGCATGGCGGCGGCGACTCGCGGGTAGCTGTACTCGGGGCCCTTGATGCCTTCGGCGCGCAGCACGGAGATCGCCAACTCTTTATTGGTCTTGAAGACATAAATGCCTTCGATCAAACCTTCGGCGAATTTCGTCAACAGTTCGCGTTTGCTGCGCAACAGTTGAGTGGGGACGACCTGGCCGAAGCGGGCGTAGTCGATGGGCAGTTCCAACATATCCACCATTACGCGGCAGCAGCCGGAATCGGTGATGACCGGCACGTCGTAGGTGCCGATCAGGGTGGCGTGAATCTGTCCGGCGACCATGGCGGGCACGCGGGTTGTCCCGGTCGCTTGAATGATGCGCACATCCTTCTCGGGATCGATATTATACTGGCGCAGCAGCATGCGCGTGGTGACGTCCGACGATGAACCGAAACGGCTGATGGCAATTTGTTTGCCTTTCAAGTCTTCCGGCGTTTTGACATCATTGCGCACGACGAAAGCGAAGGGGAAGCGATTGATATAGACGCTGATCAGCTTGCCGTCCAGGGCGCCGGCTGAAACCGCGTTCAGCATCGCCGGCACGTCGGAGTCGGCCAACTCCAAGTCGCCGCTGACCATCGCCTGCGCCATGGTCGCGCCGCTGGTGAAATAAATCAGGCGCACGTCCAGGCCGCGTTTCTTCCATAGTCCAGCGCGCTCGATGGTCTTGTGCAGGTTCTTAGCCACGCCGGTGCCGCTATAACCGACGCGAACGATTTGTTGGGCGGAGCTTGGGGCTGCGATGAGCAGCGCTACAAATAGGCTCGGTCCTAAGTACTTAACCTTCATCATGCGGTTCCTTTTCCTAAATAGTCAGGAGCCAAAGGCGCGGACCGACTGCTCCACATCGCTAACTATCTGCTCCTTACGTGAAAAACCTTCCATATTTTTTCACTGCCAGTTCTTTCATCGCCTCACTCGATCCGGAAACCTTGGGATAGTCTTTCATCCACTCGTAGGGCCGGGTGGCGTCGATCACCGCGCGGCTGCTGAACCCTTTGCGGTCGCGGGGAATCACCGGGTCGAGGGGGCCGCTCCAGGCGCGGCGGATGAAGTCGGTGTCTGCTTGGGGATCGGAGCGCGTGCACATGGCCCAGGTTACGTCATTGAGATCATAGGGATCGATATCGTCATCGACGACCACGACGTAACGCCCGAGATAGGCGCCGGCGCCGCACTGGGCGGCGACAAAACCAGCCTGCTTGGCGTGGCCGGGGTAGCGCTGCTTGATCGACACGGCGGTGAAAAAGCGTCCTTGAAAGCAGCCGACGCCGCGGACATCGGGCACCCCGGCTTTTTCCAAGTGATCCCAGATGAACGCCGAGCGGATCAGCGTGTCGTCGGAACCCCCCGGGGGACGGGACGACGGCGCGCCGGTGAGTATCGGATTATTGCGGTGCATCAAGCGCTTTACTTTGATGATCGGCTCCGTGCGCTCACCGCTGGCATAGTAGCCGGTCCATTCGCCGTAGGGGCCCTCGGGCCGTTGATTGTCCGGATAACATTCGCCTTCGATGGTGATCTCGGAAAACGCCGGGATCGGCAGGCCGGTGTGCTTGCCGAGAACGACATCTATGGCTTGGCCGCGGATGCCGCCGGCATATTCATATTCGGATTTTCCCCAAGGCAGGCTGTTGGCGGCGGCAGTGAGCAACAGAGGATCGTCGCCGAAACTGATGGCGACCGGGCAGGGCCGGCCCTGGTCGAAATATTTCTGGCGAATGATGCGGCCTTGTTTCCCCGGCGAGATGTAAAGCGCCAGGGTATCTTTGTCGTGCACCATGACGCGGTAGCAGCCGATGTTGACCCAGCCCTCGTCGATATCGCGGGTGATGACCAGATGGGCGGTGCCCATGTAGCGGCCACCGTCGCCCTCATGCCAATGGGGCACCGGCAGCGACAACAGGTCGATGTCCTTGCCTTCGTAGACATTTTCCATCACCGGGCCGCTGTCGACGATCCGCGGCGGAATGTAGCTCGGGTTGTTCAGACGCTGGCGCCAGGCCTGGATGAATTGATTGCGGTCGTAGTCCAGGGGCAGATGGGTCGTCAAGCACTGGCGCTTGAGCGACTGATGGTGCACGCCGACCAGCACGCGGTGGCCCGTCGGATAGTCTTTGATCTTGTCGAACAGGATCGCCGAATAAGGCGGGTTGCGCGCGTAAACTTCCGCCACCGCTCCCATTTCATACTTCCAGTCGCAGCCTTCGACGGTTCGCAGCTCACCGAACTCGTCGACCTTGTGCATCCACTCGCGCAGGTCGTTGTACAGCATTCTAAAATCCTTTCTTCACTGTTCAAATCGTTCAAGTCGTTCAATCGCTTCGCTCCGTTCATGTCGTTAGCGGAAATTTCCGGAAACGGTTTGAACTATTTGAATGTTTTGAACGGCTTGAACAACTATTTAGTTTCCTCCCGATAAAACCCCAGGGCATCGAGCACGGGCTTGTCGTTCATGACGAAGAAAATCGCCGATTCTTTAGTTCGATTGACGTGGTTGTGCCATTGCCATTGGGGGATGGTAAAGCTGTCGCCTGCGCTCCACTCGAAGGTTTTGTCGCCGATGGTGGTTACCCCGCTGCCGCGAAAGGCGTGGTATATCATGCTGCTCGTGTGGCGGTGCGCTTGCGTCATTTCGCCTGGACGGAGCATGTGGATCTCACAGGAGAGTGTCGGTAGGGTTGGGCCGCCGGTGACCGGATTGATATAACGCAGCACGATGCCGTCGTGGGGATCGCCGGGCCGTTCGCCCAAGGCTGTCAAAGCTCTTTCGGTATCTTCCCAGCGATAGCGATAGGGTGGCGGTTGCACCGATTCGCTCGCGACCCAAGCGGGACGCGCCGGTCCGAGTTCGTGGATCGCGTAATCGCGCGGTTTGGTGACTTCCTGTTGCAGTGTCGGGTACATGTCGCCAAAGCTGATCTCGAAGAATTTCACCATGGGCAGATCCGTGCCGTCAATCCAAATGATCGGCTCCGCCGAGCCGTTGAAGTGATCATGCCAGGTGCGGTTGGGCGTGGTGATGAGATCGCCTTGCTCCATCGGATAAGCTTCGCCGTTTACCGTAGTCTGGGCGCCGCCGCCGCGAATCACGAAGCGAATCGCGCCCATGGTGTGGCGGTGCGCTTCGGCGACTTCTCCGGGCTTGACCAACTGCATGCCCATCGCCAAGGTATGGGTCGTGCGAAATTTGTTCGGCGTGTGAAAGCCGATGAAGCGGCGCGCCGTCTGTTCGAGGGTCAGCAGTTCGCCGGCCTTCATCAGGCCGTCATGGACATCCTGCCAACGCCAAATGTACGGTTCGTAGGAGGCCTTGGGTTCATAGGACTCGGCGATGTTGCCGGCGTTCCAAAAACCTAGCAGGTGTTTGTCGGCGAGTTGGCGGTTGAACTCGGCGAGCGCTTCGGCGGCGGTCATGGTCGTTGCTCCTTCCAGTTCGCGTCGATCCGGTAAAGCTCTGCGGCGTTGCCCCAAACGATGCGTCGTTGGTCATCATCGTTTACGCCGGAAAAACATTTGTCGCGATATTGGCGGCTTTCCGGCCAGGTGGAATTGGCCGCCGGGAAGTTGGTCGCCCAGAGAATGTTGTTATTGCCGATGCGGCGGGCGTGAATGGCGACATCGTCGTACCAAGTGGTCAGGTAACACTGGCGGCGAAATATTTCCGACGGCTTCAGCGGATAGTTACAATGGTCCTGCTCGTACTGATGATCGGCGTATTCAAGTAAAAAGGTGCCCCAGCCGATGGTGCTGCCGGCGAAAACGACTTTAAGCTTGGGAAAGCGCAGCAAAATTCTTGAGAAGAGAATATTGGTCAGGTCGAACACGGCGCTCGCAGAGCGGGTGGCCGCTTGCAGCGCTGCCGCCAGCTCGGGCGCCATGTTTGGCCGCATGGGGAACTGAAATAGTTCCGGCGTCGAACCGGCGCGGAAGCATAGCGGGATATTGAGTTCTTGACACACCGCCCACACCGGTTCGTACTCGGCGCCATTGATATGCGGCAGGGCGGCGTGCTGCATGGGTGTGGCCGGAAAGATCATGCCGCGATGGCCGCGCCCGACGGCGCGGCGGATTTCTGCGACGGTGGCGTCGATGGGCGAGAGCGGCACAAGGCACTGCGGGATGAAGCGTTTGCTTACGTTCACCCATTCGTCGATGAGCCAGTCATTGTAGGCTTGCACGCAGGCGAGGGCCAATTCCGGATCGGTGATCGCGCCAAAGCGTTCGCCGGAGAATCCAGCAAGGCTCGGGTAGAGCACGCTAAAATCCACGCCATCATCGTCCATCGCTTTGAGCCGTGCCGCGGGATCATGGGCGGCCGTAGGAATGTCGTCCCATTGCTTCGCCGTGGCGACGCGGTCGGTCATCAAGGCGCCAACGTCAGCCATGTCGGCGAGCGCAAATTCGCGTCCGTCAACGATCCAGCGGTCGCCGCCGTCGGCGCCGCGTTCGATATGAGGGATGCGCTTGCCGAACTTCGATTGCGGCAACCGATCCGTCCAAACCATCGGTGGCTCGATGACATGATCGACGGCGCTAACAAAATAAGTTTCCTGTAGCATGAGATTATTGAGACTCAGGGACGAGATCTCTCACTCCGTTCGAGATGACAGGTGAGAGTTAGCTGTCATTTCGACCGTAGGGAGAAATCTCTTCTGTGATTGCATTGGCTTGTCGCAGTTCATTGTTCCATGAGCCGATACAACCCCATCGCGTTGCCATACAACATTTTCTCTCGCTCGTCCGTCGACACGCCGGCGAGGGAACGTTCGACGAATTGCCATGATTCGGGATAGGTCGAGGCGATATGGGGATAGTCGGACTCCCACATAATGTTGTCGACGCCGACCACGTGGCGCAGTTCGATGCCGGCCTGCTCGTACCAAAAATTTACATACACCTGTTCGCGAATCAGTTCGCTCGGCCGGCGTTCCAAGCCATGGCGCCACAACCGGCGCCGCTCCCATTCGTGGTCGCAGGCGGACTGTACGCAGCTCACCGAGCCTATACCGGTTTCGGCAAAGACCCACTTGGACTTGGGAAACTTGTAGGCGATTCCCGAAAAAATTAAATTGGGCACGATCTGCGCCGGCCAGGACGAAGTCGGCACGGTAAACGCGGCATGCTGTTGGTAAGGCGTGTAGCCGTCCCATTCGGGAAAGGTCAGCTTGCGCGCCAGGCCGGCGGAAGCATGAAAGTGGATCGGCATTGCCAGCTCCTGGCAGACTTCCCAGAGCGGATACCAGTAGGGCTCGCTGATATGGGGTAGTGTGTCGACCATCAAACTAGGCAGGGCGAACATGACGATGCCGCGATGGCCCTTGCTCTCGGCCCGTCTCACCTCGGTGACGATGGTGTCCATACCGCAAAGCAGCGGAATCATCGCCAGGGAGATGAAGCGCTTGCTGGTCCGGGTCAGTTCGCCGAGGGAATCGTTATAGGCCTGCACGCAGGCGATTTCGAATTCAGCATCGTTGTACTGGTGAAAGGAACTGGGGTCGTTGGGAAAAAGCACTTCGGCATCGATGCCGTCGGCGTCGAGGGCTTGCAGGCGATCGCCGGGTACATAGGCCTTGGCGGGCACCTCTTCCCAGCGCTGCGGATAGAGATTGCGGTTGGGATCGCCCATCACGGCCGGGCAGTTACACACGCCACGCGTGCGCAGCGGCTTGCCATTGACAAACCAACGCTCGGCTTTGACGCCGTTGTTTTCTATCTCTCTGATTTGTGGAATGCGTTCGCCAAACCTGCTTTTGGACATGCGCTCGAGAAACGCGTTGCGCTCGGTGACGACGTGAGAATCAGCGCTGATCAGGCCGTGGCGGATATCCATGTTGGGCTCGGTGAACTGGATTGATTTTCGTTCCGACTTCCTTCCCCTTGATCGGAAAGGATTAAGGAAGGGATGATCTTGATTTGTTCAGGCACCCCGCTCATTCTTCACCGATTGAGGGGAATGAGTTCCATCACGCTCGCCGCTGTTCGTCACTCCATCTCCGCCATTGCGCTTGCCACCGCGCCGTGAAAGCTGCGCTCGATGGCGAGAGATTCCTCAGCGCCGCGTAGGATTTGCTCCGCGGTCAGGTCATCGACGACGTAGCGTTTGAAGACTTCTTCAAGCAGGTCGGTATGATCGACATCGGCGAAGAGATGGACCTGAACGTTGATGTCTTGATCTTTTTTCTTGATGCCGAGTTCGACTTCCTGGCGTTTGACCAGACGCTGGGTCAAGGTGCCGCCGGTAACGATCTGATCATTGTTTCGACGTTCCAAGATGTGCGAGCAGGCGAGGCCTTCGAGCCAGGGCTTCTCCTGGGCGCAATGGAGCCAGGCGTAAAAAGCTGCGCGCGCGCCGGGGATCATGTCCGATTCTTTCTTGTCGCCTAAGTCGTCTTCAGTGACATGGGCCTTGCCCATGCGCGGGTCAAAAATCAGCTCGTCCTTTTCGTGTTCCCAGATGGCGCGCTTGACGTCGAGCGGCGCCTTGCAGCCCACCGCGGCCCAACAATCGCGCCGGTTGTTGCTGAAGAAGCTCATATGCTGGTGGCGCAAGGCGAGCCTGGCCGGATTGAGCGGCACGGCAAGCATGCGTTTGATTTCGGGAGTGTCGTACCACTGGTTGCACATGACATTAAGCTGTCGTGACACGTCGGACCATTTGGTCATGGAATATTCCTTTAGAGATTTGCTGCGGGCCGAGCCCGCGCATGTCTAATCGGAATATATGCCGGCGTGGAAAGTGCTGTCAATCAAACCAGGCAGAGTTTGCGGGTGCGACCGGTGGGATTGCAATGAATTGGGTTTTTTGCTTGCGAAGCGATCGAGCGCTATTGATTCATGCGGTTATCGATGCGGTCGCAGGCATAGCGGCGCATGTATGCTTCGGCTTCGGTGGCTGTGTCAAAGCTCCGTTGACTGGCAAATTCGAAATAATGGCCGTCGGCAAAGTCGATATGGCCTTTCCACGTCCAGGAGTAGGTGTCGCGATCTCGTTTCATAACGCCGACAAAATTCTGGTTACGGTGCGAAGCAATAATTTTGTAGCGGGATTTTTCTTCATTATTGGTTGACATGGCGCTTAGTGTAGTGCTTGTCCGGCACTATAGCAATCTAGTTCTGCGACAACTGGCTGACAAAGCCGGACGATCACGCGCCGGGCCGTGAAATTATTTTTCGCCACGCACGAAGCTCATCATCCGGCCGCGCGACGAAGCATTCGGGTGACCAGGCAGGTCCAGCTGCTGTTCGCTGCGTGTGTAGCCCTCGATTGCCATCTTGGTGCTGAACTGACCGCAGCGTTTGCGGCCGGGATCGGCGAGGATGACTTGGGCCGCGGCTTCGGTATGGCAGGCGAGAAATGCCGATAATAGAGCCGGATGGCCGCGTTCATAGAGCAGGTCACTGCCGACGATGAGGTCGAAGCGGCCAAGTTTGCT
>DASSGE010000666.1:0-2000 GCA_035693605.1 Binatia bacterium | reverse complement strand
AAGACGGTCGGTCGTAGACAGATCCGCGTCTGTTGTCATCCGCTCACCGCCTTCGTGATACCGCTCCGATATCGCCGAAGGGTTAACCGTTGCCGCTTAGGACGCGAACCAACCGGGACATTACAGGTTCATCCCGAAAGCAGCAGAGCCGCGTCCGGCGGCTGCGGCTTTTAAAAAAGGCATGTTTCATCTGTCCGTTTATGTCGATTTAGGATTATCGGCTTTCGATAGTGATTATGTGTGCCTGGATTTTGCCGTCCACAGCCGCGCGCCCAAACCGTCGGGCGATCGCAGCAGCAGCGGTCTCGGTCGCTTCGCCAAGGCGCGAGGCGTCGCGCGCCTCGATTTCGTTGCGCAGGGGTGTTCCCTGGCAATACGCGATCGCGGGAATTTGGCAAGACGCGGCTCGGCTCCGAGCCGCCAACGTGATGATTTCGGGAGGCCCGGTGAATCCGCCATTCGCTAGATCCTGCTTGATGGTTCCGTGGTCGTAATATCCGTGCGGCGTGCGAGCAAGGAAGCGCGGCGGGTCTTCGGGAAAGACGGTTTCTAGTGCGGTTGTTACCGTGTGGGCGAATTCGTTTTCTTCGAGCCTATCCCAGACGTTGAAAATAAAAACGCCCCCCGATCGTAGCACTCGTCGTACTTCCGAATAGGCCCTCGATTTCTCGGGGAAGAACATGACGCCGAACTGGCATACCACAGCGTCAAACGTCTCGTTCTGGAAAGGGAGTTGCATCGCATTCGCCTGACGCCACTCGACGGCGCGCCGAGTCCCAAGCGCGGAAGCATGGTCGATCATCGGCTGATTCAGGTCCGTGGCGACAATGGATACACTTTCGGGCAGCGTGGATGCCATGGCACGAGTGACGACACCCGTGCCCGCGGCGATCTCAAGCACGCGGGCGCGACGCCGTGGCACAAGTCGGTCCACGAGATCCATAGCGTATGGCTCGAATATCAATGGAACCAAGTGCGTATCGTAAAGTTCCGGAATGGAACCGGCAAAGACTTTATCGGTAGCGTGGCTGCTCATCGGTTTTGCCTGCGATTGGATTCCATTGCGCTCCGACATCCGGGTGAGCGACGTCCACGTCCGTCACACCGAGAGCTTAGAGAGTTTGCCGACAAACGATACGTTCGGCTCTAATGAAGAGTATCGGCATGGTGCCCTCAAGCCGCCGCGTCAGGTAGCGAAAATGCTCTTTCTCAAGGCCTATTTTTTGGTTGTTCCGATTTATCCTGGATGATCTGCCGTGTGAGATTGTCGACGATAACCGGACTGTGAAAGTACGCAATCGCCGGTTCACCACCGTACTTTTCTTTTACGAAGTTTTTCCATTCTCTCGTATACAGCCTCTCGGCATCCTCCTTTGCTTGCCACAGATAGACGCCACCAACGGTTTCGCCATCTTCGGAAAGGAGGTAGTACTTGCGAATCAATCCCCGGACTTCTTGATATTTCGGCGCCGTGCTCATAAAGACTTCCGCCGCTTGCGCCTGACTCATGGGCGCCGGCACCTTGAATTGGACCAAAGCTGTAACCATCACTCACCTCGTTTAAAAAAAGTCGCTTGCGGCGTATAAACTGCGCGTTAAATTTCGTTCCGAGTCTCGTCGGCCCGACGAGCCGTCATGCTCCCGGCGGGATGTTTTTGTTCATGCAAAACAAATTATCCGGATCCCATTTCGATTTGATTTCGGCCAGCCGTTTGTAGTTGTTGCCGTAGGCGGCGTGGATGCGTTCGTCACCCTCCTCCTCGGTCAGAAAGTTGACATAGGTGCCGCCGGTGGAAAACCGGCGCATGTCCCGCCAGGCGCTCCGTGCCCACTCAATGTTAGACTTGTCGTCGACCGTTTTTTCCCACGACGCTGTGATGTTGAGCACCCAGGCGGTATCCCGATTGCCGACGGCCGAGTGATCCTCGGGGAGCCGGTTGAGCGCGCCGTCGAGTGGAAACATTATGATCGCCGAGTGAGGCGAGGCGATCGCTTCGGCG
>DASSGE010000665.1:0-4517 GCA_035693605.1 Binatia bacterium | reverse complement strand
AGTAATTGTTGCCGGCTCTAGGCAAAAAAAACCCCCGAGCTTAAGCCCGGGGGTTTGGAGTACATCCGTCTCCTCACTCCGGAGTTAGGCGGCTGTACGCGAACGTAGGGCTTCAACCAGCGGTCGATACTTTTTGTTGAGTTCCATCCAGTGGGCGGCACGCTTCCGCGCTTTATCGAGTTCAGATTCCGGAAACGTCACGAACGGCACGCGCGTCGGCCCGACTTTGCAATAATCAGCAAATTCTTGCGGCCGTTTATTGCCCGCCCCAGGAACCGGTTTGCCAGCGCCGACGCCGCCGAGATCGTCGATCACTTCGATCATTTTAGTAACGTCGCCTTTGCGGGCTTGCTCCAAAAGATAGAGTACGGGCCAGGGTCCCATCCATACTTCCGTCGACCAACAACCTGCTGCTCCCATAGCGTAATAGGGATAGAGTTGGGTCTGATTAACGAATACACTAATCTTTCCCCTCACGATTTTTTGCAGGTTCATGAAAGCTTGGGTCGTCCGATGACTGTCTTTCATGCCGATAATGTTTGATTTTTTAACCAGTTCTTTGAATGCCGCCACCGGAATCGTAAACTTGTGGTTGCCGGGGTTGTGATAAATGACAATGTTCAACGTTGGGAAGAGGTCGGCAATGTCATGATAAAATTTGATTGCATCTTGGACATGGAGAGTCTCGTAATAGGGCACCCCAAGTAGAACGCCTTCTGCACCGAGGTCTTTCACAAAATTCATCTTCTGAATGACTTCACGGGGGTTGGGGCTTGTGACACCGATGAACAGCGGCACGCGTTTTTTTACTGCATCGACGGTGGCCACGGCCAAGGTCTTGAATTCATCGTATAATAAATTATAGCATTCGCCGTAGGTACCTGTGGTGGCGATATTGTTGACCCCGTCCCTGATGATTCTGTCGACGCCTTCTTTTAAATTATCCACCGCAATGGTTTGGGTGGCACGAATATCCGTTGCATTGTCGGTGGCAAAGGCGGGCATCATGCCCAGCACACCATTGAGTTCGCTAGATGCAATCATTTGTTCCTCCTGATTATCGTTCAGATTAGACCCCTCAACGGTGCCGCTGCCGTGCACCGTGTTGGTTCCTGACGCTGTGTTAACAGGTCTCCAAATAGGTTGTCAAACCGCTCTCTGGAGTAAAAAATATGGAGCCACCCGCCAGAATCGACGTGGCAACCTTATTACGAAAAACACTAGCCGACTTCCGGAAATAGCTAAACCAGAATAAACCCAACAGAAACGACGCAAGTGAGTTCTTATAGTGCCGACCCGGGCGAGCGTGTAGCCACCGAGAAGCGAACCGTACAACAAACAGCCGAGCAAGCTATAGAGACCAGACAATAGCGCCCTCTCAACTCAGCCCGCTAGGGCGGGGATGTGACGCTAGCTCCTCGCTGATCGCGTAGTTTGCGGTCCTGTTCATCGCTTCAAAAGTCTATGATCTGTGGACCGCGATCAACTGGAAATTTCTTTTTGATAGTGCAGCATCTTGCCGTGAACGAAACCGAGGCGGCTAAAGAAATGCTGCATCTCGTTCTGCTGGTTGCTGACCAGGGTGAAGATGGTTTTGATACCATGGTCTTCAGCCGATTCGGCGAATTGTCGGACTAATTCCTGAGCAACTCCCTTGCGGCGATAAGCCGGGTCAACGCCGATTATTTCAATCCACGCGACGGTCCCAGGTAGGCCAAATTCAAATTCACCGGCGCGCCCCAATACAAACCCCACCACCCGATTGTCGAGTTCGGCGACCAAAGATGCCCAGTGGGGGCGAATGGCCTCTGAGATTTCGATTCTCTTCTCCCAATACTCCGGCCGCGCCACTCCGGTCTGGCGCTCTTCCATGCTGACGATCGCCGGTAGATCGCGCTTCTCCAGACTTCTGACGTAAATCTCTTTTTTCATAGGACTTCCTCTCGCGTCGACTTAACTGCGGTTAAAACGCAACGGTCTTTTTTCAACGAACGCGTTGTACCCCTCGATGAAGTCCGGCGTCTCCATACACCTGGCCTGGGCTGCCGCTTCCATCTCCAACGCGGTTTCCAAATTAACGTTCGCTTCGTACTCGAAAAGCTCTTTGGTCACGCCGAGCGCGTACAGCGGCCCGTCCTTCAAACGTGTCGCCCATTTATAGGCTTCGTCCATCAAACTTTCGCCGGACACGACGCGGTTGGCCAAGCCGATCCGATGCGCTTCTTGGGCATCGATGCTGTCGCCGAAATAGACCAGCTCGGCGGCCTTGCCCAGACCGACGATTCTCGGCAGCAAGTACAACGCGCCCATGTCGGCCCCCGACAGGCCGACCTTCACGAAGAGAAATGCCGCACGCGCTTTGTCGGAGAAGATGCGCAGGTCCGATGCCAGCATGAGCATGGCGCCGGCGCCGGCGGCGATACCGTTGACCGCGGCGATGATCGGCTTCTTCAAGCTGCGCATGTTCTTGACCACGTTACAGGTCATGCGCGTGAATTTATAAAGCTCGTCGCCCTTCATCTTGAGCAGGGGCCCGATGATGTCGTCGACCCGGCCGCCGGAACAAAATCCTTTGCCGGTTCCGGTGAGCACAACGACCTTGACCGTGGCGTCATGGGCCATTTCTGCGGTGATTTTTTCAAGCTCGGCGTAAGTCTGAAAGGTCAGCGCATTCAGCCTGTCCGGATCATTGAGCCGTATCGTGGCGATGCCGTCGTTGTTGTCGAAAACAAAGCTCGAATAACTCATGCACGTCTTCTCCTTGCAGTGATGATTTCCTTCTATGCCATTACCGCGCCGCCGTCGACCTGGATCGCCTGGCCGGTGATCCCTACGGCGCGATCCGATGCGAGCGCCAATGTTACATAAGCGACTTCTTCCGGCTCGATGAGACGCCGTTGCGGACAGCTCGCCGCCATGAGTGCGAGCGCTTGGTCTACTGACTCGCCACGTTTTGCCGCCAGCCGTCGCGCATTTTCTCGGGTCAATTCCGTGTTCACATAGCCTGGGCAGACGGCGTTGACGGTTACGCCTAACCTCGCGGTTTCCATAGCCAGCGCGCGTGTCAGGCCAAGTATCGCGTGTTTGGATGTCGCATAGGCGGAAATCCCCGGATAGGCGATCCGCGCTACGGTTGAAGCAATGTTGATGATACGACCCCAACGCGCGTCTATCATTGCGGGTAAAAAGGTTTTACAGCAGTTGTAGGCCGCGCTTACATTGACACGCATCACTTCGTCCCACAGGTTATCGGACATATCCAGGAAACGCGCCGCCGGCGCGATGCCGACGTTGTTCACCAGGATCTGGACCGTTCCGAAATGTTTTTCGATCCTGTGCCGCAAGTCAGTTACCTGTGGTTTGTCGGTTACATCGCATGGGCTAGCCAATACTTCAGCGCCGCTGGCGCGTATTTCTGCTGCGATCTTTTCAATGGCGACTGCGGTCCTGCCGGTGATGACCAGCCGGTTTCTCTCAGCGGCAAAGGCCAAGGCAATCGCCTTGCCGATACCGCGTGCGGCGCCGGTGACCAGTACGGTTTTGCCATTGGTTTCCGTCATCGGTCAATCGCCGGTAAAGTTTGCTTTGCGCTTCTCCAAAAAGGCACTAGTTCCCTCGACCAGATCGTGGGTATGGGCGAGGGCACCGAAAGTGCGCGCTTCAAATTCAAGCCCAGTCGCTAGATCCAAATCATGGCTCCGATTGATCAGCATCTTCGATGCTTGTAACGCGAGGCGGGGCAGGGCGGCGAGCTTGGCGGCTAGTTCCATCGCTTCTGCCAAATACTTTTCCGTCGCCGTGACTTTCATGACCAGGCCGATGGCGAGTGCCTCATGAGCGGTGATTGGATCACCGAGGAGAATCATTTCTTTGGCCTTCGCGGCGCCGATCTGACGCGTCAATCTTTGCGTTCCGCCGCCGCCGGGGAAAGCGCCAATCTTGATCTCCGGCAGACCGAAGCGCGCGGTCTCCGAGACGATACGAAAATCCGCCGCCAACGCTAACTCGCAACCGCCGCCGAGAGCGTAACCGGACACCGCGGCGATCACCGGTTGCGGCAGCGACTCGACTTGGTCGAACAGAACCTGAAACTCCCTGGCGTGGCGGTAGGAAGCTTCGGCGCTTGGCGCGCCGCCCATCTCGCTAATGTCCGCACCGGCGCAAAAGATATCGTCGCTGCCGGTGATGACTACCGCTCGTATCGTGGTTTTGCGCGCGATCGTCTGAAGCGCCTGTTCGAGTTCCTGGCGCATCTCGCTATTGAATGAATTCTTCTTTTGCGGCCGGTTCAGTCGAATGGTCGCCACCGCGCCGTCTTCTCGATATTGCAGGGTTTCGTACATAAAATCCTTCACTCCCGTTGCGACAGCTTCGGCTCGGTCACCCAGTAGGTTACTCATCACTGGCCGTAGGTGTAACTCACCGACTGGGGATAAATCCTGTGCCAGTAGTGGCCGCTTTCGATCAATGCCCGGCAATTTTTGCCGCAGGTCAGCTTTTCAACCTCGGGTGCGGCG
>DASSGE010000664.1:0-5055 GCA_035693605.1 Binatia bacterium | reverse complement strand
GCCGCATTGCGGGTCTGATAGCACATCGTCGTGTAACCGCCGCCGTAACCCAACGGCCGCACGACTTTAAAGCCGCTCATGTTTTTGTCGGCAAAAGCTTGGGCCAAGTCCCGCGCCTGGTCCTCGGTAATCTTTTCCTTGGTAATCTTGGGCAGCGGGCAAGGCGCGCTCGACATAATTTCATGCGCCCTGGCGCTCGCCGCACGGTGTGAATCACTCGGTGATTGCGCTAGGACCACTCCCGACAGCGCCAAGACACTGGCTGTCGTAACCATCGGTGATAGAACTGATCGTAAACTCTTCATAACCTATTATCCTCCACTAAAATTTTATCTGTATTTACTCTAGCGCAACTGTTGTGCCGCGCCTTGGCGCCGGGTAAAGCCGATATTGCTTAAGCATTACGCGAACGATCGCGTTGCAACCGCGTTCGCGAGCGGCGAAAGCGTCGGCCCGTTCGACCAAATGGTCGTTGTGATTCTTGACGAACGTGACGCGGACATAATCATTACTGTTCAAGCTGGATGATCTTCAAGCCGAAAACCGATCTTAACGGTGATCTGAAATACTTTGACTTTGTCGTTCGCAACCAGCCCTCTCATCTCCGTCACTTCGAACCCGTCGACGTGGCGGAGCGACTGACAGGCCTTGGCCACGCCATTTGCGTCGCTTCGCCGAAGCTGGTTTCGGAAATGCCGACGATTTCAACCTTTTTGCAAGTTCGTTCTATGTGGAATTTCTCCTAGGATATGTCCTATCATCGTGCCGCGACCCGCTTGTCTGCGACGATCGCTTGCCTCGGCTCCCTGATCTCGAGCAGTTCATCGAACAGCGCACGGTAATACACGACCGCTTTGCGCAGATCCTCGGTATCCGCCGAGCCCTGCTGATCGCGCACGGCGATGGCTTGCGCCGCCCGGTAATTGGCGACAACGTCAGGGTGGTCAACAGAGATATCGCCCGCACGTTGCTCAAAATCACCCATGGGATAACCGCGCTTTTCCATCAATTCCCGCACCAGCTGTTCGGCTTGGATGACTACGCCCTTAGGGTTGTCGACGAATCGGCCCTGTAGTGCTTGCCAAGCTTCGCTGAATCTGGCGCCGTCGGAAGCCGCCAGCGGGAGTATCTCGAGCCGCTCGACGCGCTTTTCGCGCGCCTTGAGTTCAGATTCGCCCTTGGCCCGGCTGCCGAGTTCAGTCACGGTTCGCTCATATTCCGGGCCGAACTGTTTTTGCAGGGCATGGGAGCGCTTTTTTTGGTAGAAGTGCCAGGCCCCAATCCCAACCAATGCCAGGACGACAACGAGCGCGATCGTGATCCATGCCATGTCTGTCATTAACGTTTCCATCTGTACCTCCGTACTTAATAAATTTGATGTTGATCTTGCGCCGCCTAAGGCAGGATTGCTGTCTAATACTGGACGACGGTGAGAATATCGCCGCGTCGCGGACTACCGACTTAAACAACCCGAACCAGCCGGCAAACGCCGCCCATGATTTCAAGGAACCGCAGCCCAGTGGCAAGTCTGACTATTCACGGCGTGCTAACGCACTTGAGATGTCAACTTCAGCGACGTGATTAGGATCGCTGCCTCGATTCCTTGGTGGAACGAAGCCACAGTCAACGCAATAAAATTCTGGAACGATCTGTTTTTGGCAGCGTGGACAATTTATAATTTATGCTCTCCGCGTTAATCTACTCTCGACCGTATCGGATGGTTCCTCTCGCAGTCGTCGTGTCAGTCACTTCGCGCTGCAACTCCGATAGTAGGTTCATCAGGGCGGGGAGTTCCACTGGCTTGACCAGGTGTCCATTGAACCCGGCCGCTTTGGACTTTTGGCGGTGTTCGTCCTGGCCCCATCCGGTCAACGCGACCAACACGATTTTTTTGCCCCACGGTTGTTCTCGGATTTTTCGGGCTACTTCATATCCGTTTAGTTTCGGCAGACCGATGTCGAGCAGGATTACTTCGGGCTGGAACGTCGCCGCCGATGCCACTGCTTCAAGACCATCGTAGGCCGTGTGGGTCTCGTAATCGTTCAGTCGCAAAAGTGTCGCCATAGTGTCTGCCGAGTTGCGGTTGTCATCGACCACGAGGATACGGTGGCAGGTCGTAGCCGTCAGCGCGGTGACAGTTGGTTCCTTTGGCGTCGGTTGATCGGGTTTAATGGTTCCAATGACCGGCAGACGCACGACGAATTCACTCCCATGACCGACGCCGGCACTATAGACTTCAACGGTGCCGCCATGCATCTCGACCAAGTTTTTTACCAGCGTTAGACCGATGCCCAACCCGTTTACCGAACGCTCTAGAGAGGTATCCACCTGCACGAACAAGTCGAAGATGCGGGGAAGCTTGTCGGCGGCGATACCAACGCCACTGTCCCGTACTCGGACAACCGCCTGTTTGCCCTCAATCTCAACCTTAAGCGAAATGCGACCGCCTGGGTCGGTGAACTTGCAGGCGTTGTTTAGCAAATTGCCAATCACTTGAGCGAGCCGGGTCGGGTCTGCGTTTAGGTACACCGGCTGCGCCGGCAGCGCCACAGTCAGTTCATGGTTCATGTTCTCGTAGAGCGACCGGGCGGCTTCGACGGCGTGGTGCACAGCGGATGCCAGTTCAACCCGCCCGGTGCGGAGTTCAATCTTGCCGAGCTGATCCGGCTTACATCGAGCAAGTCGTCCACCAGCCGCACCAGCTGGCCGACGTGACGTTCCATCACATCGGTAAGCCGCTTGAATGTCTCTCCGTCGCCCTCTTTCTTGAGCCGCATGATTTGCAGGGCATTACGGATCGGGGCAAGGGGGTTTCGCAGTTCATGGGCCAACAGGGCCAAGAACTCATTTTTGCGATGGTCGGCCTCCGACAACTCAGCGGCGTTTTGTCGCAACTCGTTGGTCAACTGCATGCGCTCGGAAATGTCGGTGAAATAGCAGACCACACCGTATCTTCCATTGGCCAAGGCAATACGATGAATTTGCCAGTCATAGTGTTCACGCATCTTGCGGTCATAGCGCTCCTCAGTAAACTCAGAAGCGACATACGGCTCGCCGCTCTTAAGGGTGTGCCGGAATCGCTTCACGATCTCGTCGGCGGCTTCGGGCGGCCAGAGTATGTGGATGACCTCGATAAAGTCACGGCCGATCAGCTCGCCGATGTCGCCGAAGACTGGGCGGGCTGTCCGGCTCACCAGTCGTATGCGCAGTTCCGCGTCGACCAGGTACATGCCGACCGGCGAGGCATCAAAGAGAGCTTCGAATCGGGATTGGCTGTCGCGCAGCGCCGCCTCGGTGTGCGTGCGCTCGGTAATGTCGTAAAAGCAATTGATTGCTCCGATGATTTCGCCTCGTTCGTTCTTCAGCGGACGAATATTGACGATGACGGTAACCCGTGAGCCGTCGGGGCGCTCGATCATCACTTCCGCGTCACGGGCGCCGGCTATTTTGCCGCTCAACACCTCTGCCATGGGGCACTGCTCGTGCGCTAGAAAACTGCCGTCCGGACGGATCATCTTGAACGAGCCGCAGAACCGTTCGTCGGTATCTCCCAGCGCCGGGGCGCGGCCCCATAATTCAGCCGCGCGCCGGTTGAATTCCTGGATCGTACCCGAGGCATTGCAGGAATAGATGGCAACAGGACCCAAGTCGAATAAAGTGCGATAACGTTCCTCGCTTTGGCGTAGCGCGGCCTCGGCGGTCTTGACCTGGTCGGTCAGCTCGTGTTGGCAGACCGAGGAAACCAGCAGCGCCTCGTTTATCTCGCGCAGTTGCTGTTCCATGGTCATCGGCGTGCCGGCATTCGACATTCTCGTTTTCCTTCCACGCTTTTAGCGGCCCGTGGAGACCCCGGGGGGCACTTCGAACACTCCGGCCGTTCACAATGCTTTTGGATCACATCTAGCGGCGGCCGTACCAGGCAGCCAACGCTTCGCGGAATTCATGTGATACGACTCGCGCACTGTATATGATTTCAGAGTGATGTTCGCACGCGACGCAGGATCGTACCCACTCGCCAGTGGGAAAGCCGCACCTAAGGCACCCGAGGCTCGCCTTGCCACGCTTGTTCCAATACAGGTAGACTTCACTGCGGTCTGACGCCGAGCGTGCTCGCCAGTGTTCCGGGGTAATTTCATTGAATGACTTCATATATAGACTCCACCACCAATTGCTGGACAGTTCACGGGCTACCGTCATTCTTTAACCAGATGATTCAGCAAATCCGTCCAATATTAGACTTGCCGGGAAAGAATTAAATTAATTTAGGTGTGGGGTCACAGAGGGATCCGCCATGATAATAATTATCCTGACTGAAATGGGATAGGCCTGGGCCAACGTATCGAGCGTCACGGCAGCCAAGCTGAGTAAGGATATTCATAGCAAACCGAAACGCGAACTGCGTGGCATTTCCGTAACCTGTTAAATGCTCCTGTTGTCGTACGGCGAAACGAAATAAAGTATTCCGTCGCGAACGGAGTCTATTGCCAGTTAATCCATGAGTCTGTCCAATACCGGACCAAGGCCGATGTTTGTCGATCTGATCAGAGCAAGACCGCCTCATTGCCGGGCAAACTAATTTATTGTCGCGCGACGCGAATTCTGTTCCGGGCGAAGTAATGAAGTATGGTTACGCCGGAGTGGCTCGCTTGTTAAACACAGCGAAATAGCCATACTACGGTGGCAATTCGCCCTTCAGGGTCAGAGTAGTCCGAACCGGCGGGGGAGGGTCTAGACAAATGGCGAACAAAATCTTCGTTTCGTTGCCCAGATTCTTGATCGGCAGGTTTTCCCCAAGCCGTTTCTTTCAGATGTGTCTAGGGTTGGTGCTTTTTCAAGGTTGTGCCTTGCTGCAACAGCCGTCTGAACCACCAGCGCCGGCCGAAACGCGGCCGCAGCCTGCCGCTCCCAAGCCTTCGGTCAGTGGCCAACCTGCACCGAGTCAGCTTGTGCCTGCTCAGCCGACGGGAAAGGCAACTCCCACTGCGCCGGTGACATTGCCACAGACTGGTCAAGCGTCATGGTATGGCGCAGACCATCAAGGGAAACAGACGGCCA
>DASSGE010000663.1:0-4525 GCA_035693605.1 Binatia bacterium | reverse complement strand
GTTGGCGACCATTGGACTCGATCCGATCTCGGGCATCCAACGGTTCACCTTCGGCCAGCTCTTTCTTTGGGACGGCATCGGCTTGGTGCCGATAACCATCGGCTTCTACGCGATACCGGAAACCATCGAGCTTGCCGTCCTCGGCAGCAGCATCGCCAAGAAGGAAGTCGGCGAACTCGGCGGTGTACTCGAAGGCGTCAAAGACACCTTTCGCCATTTTTGGCTGGTCATCCGTTGCAGCGCCCTCGGCACTGTCATCGCAATCATTCCCGGCATGGGCGCGGCAACCACGCAATGGCTCGCGTATGCGCACGCGGTGCAAAGCTCGCCGAACAAGGAACGCTTCGGCAAAGGCGACGTGCGCGGAGTGTTGGGACCTGGTGCGGCCAATAATTCCACCCTCGGCGGCAGCTTGATCACGACCATCGCCTTCGGCGTTCCGGCCAGCGTGGTCATGGCGATCTTACTGGGTGCCTTTATTATCCAGGGCATCGTGCCCGGCCCAGATATGTTGCTGCCGCCGCCCAAGGGCAAACTCGATCTGACCTTTTCGTTCGTCTGGGTTATCATCATCTCCAACATAATCACCGTAGCGGTCTGTTTCATCTTTCTGAAACCGCTCGCCAAAGTCACGCAGGTGCGCGGCGGCATCATCATTCCGATCATCCTCGTGCTGATTTATCTCGGCGCCTTCGCCGAGAAAAACGCTTTTGAAGACATGATCATCGTGCTTTTCTTCGGAGCCCTCGGTTGGATCATGGAGAAACTCGACTGGCCGCGGCCGCCAGTGCTATTGGGGCTGGTGCTCGGGCCGCTGTCGGAAAATCGCTTGTTTCTCTCGACGGATAACTATGGCTTGGCTTGGACCCATCGCCCGGCGGTGATCGGCATCTTTATCGTGACCCTGATCGGAATTTTCTATCCAATGTATAAGAGCCGCAAACAAGCGCGCGCGAAAGCCGCGGCCCCAGGCAGCACCGCAACGATAGTCGACGAGCAACCGGGGGGTGGGATGCCATTCGGCGCCGCGGCAATTTTCACCAGCGCGCTAATCCTGGTGCTAGGGACAGCCCTCTGGACAAGCCGGAACTTTGGCTTTCGCGCCGGCCTGTTTCCCTGGGTAATCGGAATTCCGACGCTAGCTCTTTGTTTCCTGCAGCTGCCGCGCGATCTCGGTCGCAAGCCAAAGCAAACCCCTATCGTTGACGGTGCGGAACCCGAAGAGGAAATCGCGCCGGAAGTGGTCCGTCAAAGAACGATCGCGGTCATTGGTTGGACCGTGGGCTTTTTCTTGGCCATCTGGATTCTAGGCTTCTCCATCGCCGTGCCGTTGATGATCCTTTTATATTTAAAGATCGCCGGCAAAGAGAGTTGGCTGATGACGGCGCAGGTGACGTTTTTCTCTTGGCTGTTTTACTGGGGATTATTCGAAAAGCTACTGAACGTACCCTTTCCTGACGGTCTCTTGCTGAGTTGGATTAGAGGGTCGTAGACCGAGATACACACATCACGGGACGGAGGTCTGAATTTGCCGTCGAATCATGCCGCTGAGTTCTGCTCTTCGACATTCCACCTCTGAACTTCCGATTTTCGCCTCGTCAATCATTGCGGCGGCGCTGCCAGACCGCGCCAGACCTTCTCCGGCGTCATCGGCAAATCGTACAAGCGCAACCCGGTAGCGTGATAAACGGCATTGCCGATGGCCGCCGCCACCGGTAGCAAACCGCCCTCGCCCGTGCCCTTGGCACCGAAGGGTCCTGGGCCATTGTGACTCTCGACCAGAATGGTTTCGAAATTCTTCGGCAATGTATTGAAACTCGGCACACGGTAGTCGACCAAATTGGGATTCAACAGCTGGCCATCCTTATAGACCATTTCTTCCAACAGGCTGTGGCCGATGGCGTTCATGACGCCGCCTTCGTCCTGGCCTTCGCACTGCACCGGGTGGATCGCCCGGCCGACATCGGCGAGAGAAACATACTTGAGCAGTGTGATCTCGCCTGTCTCGCGGTCAACTTGGACTTCTGCCGCACCCCAACTGATCTCCCAAAAATTGGTCGGTGACCCCAGCGCAGCCTTCGGACTCTTGATTGATTGATAAGCGCCACGACCAATCAGTTCGCCGGAGCGCGACAAGAAAACGTTCTGCATCAGTTCGACAAATGAAAGAGTTAAATTTTCCGCGCCGACGATCTTGCCGCCGCTCAGCTGCAACTGAGCGCTTTTGACTTTGAGAATTTTTGCGGCATGACGCAAAATTTGCCGTTTCAGATCCTGCGCTGCGCGTTGCACGGACAAACCCATCACAACCATGGAACTGCTGGCGTTGGTATTGACATCGTAGGGCGTAATCTCGGTATCGAGCTGCGCCACGGTAACGGCGTCGAACGGAATCGCTAACTCTTCGGCGACCACTTGACTCAACGCCGTGCGCGCGCCCTGACCCACTTCCACCGTGCCGGTGAGCAACACGACGCTGCCATCGGCATTCATCTTCACCGCGGCCGACGAGACTTTGTAAGTGCCGCCACCGTCTTTCATACACACGGCCAAGCCGCGGCCGCGATTGGGCTCAGTCACTTTCTGTTTCCAACCAATCTCTTCAGCGGCTTGCAATAGGCCGGCTTTGAGGTCGCAATCTACCGGCGTGTCGCCAGGGGTGTATAGGTCGCCTTTTTTTAGCAGATTCTTGATGCGAAATTCGAGCGGATCCATGCCCAACTTGTCGGCGATGATATCCATCTGCGATTCATAGGCCCAAGTCACTTGGAGGGTGCCAAATCCGCGGTACGCGCCCGCCGGCACGGTGTTGGTGTAGACCGTAAACGAGTCGGTCTTCAAATGCGGAATCCGGTACGGCCCGAAGCAACGATATCCCGCCTTCTGGGTCACCCGCGGACCGGCGTCGGCGTAGGCGCCGGTTTCCATATGAATCACACATTGGCGTGCGACCAATGTGCCGTCCTTACTCACGCCCGTCTTGATTCGGACGCGCGCCGGGTGGCGCGTGACGGTCTTAAAACTCTCTTCAATGCTATGCGCCAATCGCACCGGCCGCTTCGCCTTCCACGATAACACCGCCGCCAATGGTTCGGTCTTGACCGCCAGCTTGCCGCCGTAGCCGCCGCCGACATAAGGCACAATGACGCGAATCTTGCTTTGCGGCAGATGAAAAATATCGGCCAAATGCTCGCGCAGCGTGAACGGCTCCTGTGTACCGGCCCAGAGCGTAATCCGGTCGCCGGTGAAATCGGCCACGGTGGCGTGCGGCTCCATGGAGAAGTGCTGCACCCGCGGAAAGGTGAAGGTGTTTTCAAAAATATGATCGGCCTTCAGAAAACCGGCATCGGTATCGCCGTTGGCGTAACTAAAGCGATAACAAAGATTAGTGCCGTTAAATTCTTTGGGAGCTTCGTAACGCTGCCCCATCAGTTCGCCGCCGCTGGCCGAAGTATCGTGTACCAACGGCGCGTTGTCGGCCAGTGCTTCATCGATACTGGTCACTGCGGGCAACTCTTCATAATCGACTTCGATCAGTTCCAAAGCCTGCGCCGCTGTCGCTTCGTCGACCGCCGCCACCGCCGCTACAGGATCGCCCGCGTACCGCACTTTGTCGACGGCAACGATGGTCTGATCTTTATAAGCCGCGCCGAACATGCGTAACCTTTTTTGGTCCTCACGCGTCACCACAGCGAGAACTCCAGAAAGTTGTTCGGCCTTGCTGGAATCGACGCGCAAAAGGCGCGCATGGGCGTAGGGGCTGCGCAGAATTTTGCCATGGGCCATGCCGGGCAAGTCGACATCGACCGTATACAGCGCCTTTCCAGTTACCTTTTCCACGCCGTCGTTGCGCAGCTGCGCTTTGCCAATGACGTTGTATTTCTCGACTTTCTTCATCCGCCAACCTCAGTTGTCAAATTTGCTCCTGATCCACTCGAGCGCCTGATCGCGGCTATGCAATTCGCCGCCCAGCTGCGCATCTTCGACTTGGCGCAAGATTTCCTTGAATCGCGGTCCAGGTTTGAATCCGAGTTCGATCAAATCGCCGCCGCGCACCAGAGGCTCGGGACGAATCTCCTCTTCCCTCAATTCGCCGCGCCGCTCCTGGCAAAATTGATAATAGCTCATGTCGCCGTTGGACGACAATGCGTCAATCCGCGCCAACTCGAGCAGCTCTTCGATGCCATCTTCGCGCAGAAAGCGCTTGAGCGTGCTCAGGCGCATTTGCGGCGCCTGCACCAGGCGCAGGTGGTTGCGCACGAGATAAGCAACCCGCTCCCAAACCGCGCGGCCGCGCTTGAGCCGTTTGAGAATCGCTTCGGCCATCTCGGCGCCCTGTTCGGTATGTCCGTAGAACGTAATACGGTCGCCATCGCGGCGGATGCAGTTAGGCTTGGCGACATCATGCAACAAGCAGCCGTAGGCCAAAGTTTCACTGGGAGATTCTAGATGGCTCAGCAACAACAAGGTGTGCGTGAACACGTCGCCCTCGGGATGGTACTCCGGCGACTGCTCCGTGCCTTTC
>DASSGE010000662.1:0-2192 GCA_035693605.1 Binatia bacterium | reverse complement strand
GAAATGGCGAGTCTGTCTGCAGGTGGCCTGGCCGAACATCGCGGCGCGCTACCAACAGTGGGTAAGTTTGGCGGGAGAAGAACATCTGACGCGGCTCGCCAAGGCGGGCAAAGGAGCGATCCTCTTGTCGGGCCACAGTTTCGGTTTTAGCGGCATGGCCGTTCGCGTTTTGGCGCAGCGCGGATTTGAGATTGTCAGAGCCGGGGAAGGACGCGAGTCCGAGCGCCGCCGGTGCCGATGGGGCCGTGGGGATTTTCAACGCTGGCAATATCTTGGTTATCACGGCGGCTACTGGCAGCGGTTTCGGGTGCTTAAACAGATGCAGGAAGCGCTTAAGCGCAACGCGGTTTTGCAAATCGGCATTAGAGGATTTCCCACCGGCAGCGCCGATCATCGGGTCGATAGTGTCTACGGCCGGTTTTTTCTCGACCCACAGATATTGCGGCTGATCGAAGCCTTACAGGTCCCCATTTTGCCGTGTTTTGTGGTGTGCGATCAAACCGGTCGCGCGGCTATCAAAATTTTTCCGGAACTTGCGCCCTGCACCAGCCAGATCGTGTCCAGTTTCGGTCCGCTTTACGCGGATTATTTGCGCGAATTTCCTGAGAGCGCGAATATTTGGAAAAAAGTCGTTCGACAAGAGGAGTTTTAACATGAATCGACAGGACATTCAGAGCTGCGTCGAAGCGATCGTCAGAGAGTTCTACCCTCAGGACGATGGCTGTGTGATTGCCGAGAATCTTCCTGTTCTGGGTCCGGAGGGGGTACTCGACTCGGTGCTTGGGTTGCAGTTGCTGCTCAA
Source organism: Binatia bacterium (assembly GCA_035693605.1). Classification (GTDB taxonomy): domain Bacteria; phylum Desulfobacterota; class Binatia; order UBA9968; family UBA9968; genus DP-20. The sequence goes on along the minus strand of DASSGE010000662.1, from coordinate 1,390 downwards.
GCTCGAGGAGAGATTCGGCATAGTTGTTACGGACGATGAGATCGATGGTGAAAATTTAGCGAGCCTCGCCAGCATCAGTCGATTTGTCGAGAACAAACTGGCTAACAACTAACCGACATCGAGTACGGAATTGACAACATTGGTCAGCACAAAGCGGTATGGATTGCTGCGCAGATCGCTCGGCGATCTTTTGCTAGTTCTTGTCATGCTTGATCAATCCGGTTCATCCGTGCGGTTATGAACGTTGATTTGCGCTTTGATGCTTACACCAGCGACTCACCGCTTGAATTAGGCGATACCTTTCAGTCCGGCGCCCACGGTGACAAAGACGACGATGGATTGAATTGAGCGATGTTGTTGATCAGGGCCGGGATGCGTTTTCTCGACGCACCCGGTCTTAGCCATTAACCTTAGTTTCTCGCCCGCGTACAGATGTCCAACGCCATCAGTGCGTAAAGTTTAGCGGCGTTGACCATCACGTCAATGTCGATTTCCTCGTTTCTTGGACCGATGCGGCGGCCGCGCGGGCCGATTTTAATTGCCGGTATTCCTAGTTCATTATAGACGTTGGTGTCCGTCCAAATGCTGGCGCGGTCCGGAGCTTCGTGTTTGATCTTTTCATTGAACAGGTGCTGGTAGACTGCCTCGGCGGATTGTACCAGCGGTTCGACTTGCTTGCCTTCGTAACCGAGCAGCGATTTGTAAATATCCAACCGGTATTCGAGGCCGGTGGCGTTCAAAGTTAGTTCTAATTCGTGCTGAATCTGCACCGGACGGACTTGCGGTGGCATACGGATATCGACGTATATGCTGCAGACGCCGGGAAAATAGTTAGGGCGGTAGGGCGCCCCGCCTTCGATGCCGCCGATATTTACTTTTGGATAGAGCGGGCCGGTGGGGGATTGGTAGATATATCGAGCTTCGAACTCGCTGCCCCATTTTTCTATCGCATCGATGATTTTCGTCATTTTTACGATCGCGTTCATCTTGACCATCGGATGGGTCTCGCGGTTGGTACCCCACGCGGCTTCGGCTTTTCCGGTGGTCTGAATTTTTACTTGCACGACGCCGTTCTGAGTCCAGACGATGTTCATGTCGGAGCCGTCGCAGCAGACGGCGTAGTCGGAGTGCATGCCATGGGTAAGCAGATGACGCGTGCCGGCGCCTTCGCCGCGGTATTCCTTGGTCTGCCAGGGACCGACGGGTGTGCGCGAGATCTCTCCAACGACGGCGGCCAAGATGACGTCGCCCTTCAGTTTCACGCCGCTTTTGTGCAGCGCTTTGCCGGCCATCATGAAAGCGGCGACGCCCGCTTTCATATTCGATATTCCCAGGCCTTGCACTTTGTTGCCGACTAATTTGCCGGCGAGCTCCGACTGCGGTTCCATGA
>DASSGE010000661.1:0-6951 GCA_035693605.1 Binatia bacterium | reverse complement strand
TGAAAAAGCATCGTTTGCAACCGATCAAAGACGTTGCCTTGCTCCAGCTCGGAGGGACGCAGGAGATCATTGCCGGCATGCAGAACAACTTAGTCCAGGGCGGGTCGATTTCGCTGCCACTGTCGATCAACGCGCGCAAGCTCGGCTTTCGTGAGCTGCTCACCACAGAAGCCATCGGCCTACCCTTCGACTACGGCTGTTTCATTGTCAAGAACTCGCATTTGAAAACCAAGCGGGATGAGTTGAAAAAAGTGCTGCGCGCCACCATCGCGGCCTACGACCTGGCAATCGCCGATCCGGCATTCGCCAAGCGCACCATCGGCAGATATACCCGCACCAGCGACGGCCCCACCCTGGAGGAGACCTATAAAGAAAACGTCAAAGATTATGCGTTAAGAATTCCCTACGTCTCAATCGCGGGATTAAATTCGATATTGGACTTCCGCGCTGAAAGCACAGCTGAGGTGAAAAAACTCGCCCTCGAAAAGATCTACGACAACTCACTGCTGCAAGAGATTCAAAAAGAATCGACTAAATAAGGATGCCATCATGAAACTCGGCTTGTTCGACCATATGCAGAAGCATGACAGCCCGGCGCTCAGCTACGTCGATCTGTATCGCAATCATTTGGAGGTACTGGAGTTTGCCGATCAGGCCGACATGGATTTTTACTTCGTCGCCGAACATCACTTCGACATGGGCTTCTCCGAATGTCCGAGCCCGGGGAGCTTTTTAGGCGCAGCTTCGCAGCGGACCAAGAATATTCGCATGGGGCCGCTTGTCTACGTTCTGCCGCTCTGGCACCCCGTGCGCGTCGCCGAGGAAGCGGCGCTGCTCGACAATCTCATGAACGGCCGCTTGGAATGTGGCATCGGTGCCGGCATCGGGCCGTTTTCCTTCAAAGCATACAACGTGGATTGGGATTCGAAGCGTGAGATGACTCTTGAGGCTTTGCAAATCATCAAAGGCATCTGGACCCATGAAACGTTTTCTTTCGAAGGGAAATTTTTTAAATGCAAAGATATAGACTCGAGCATCCCGCTGGTGCAGAAACCCCATCCGCCGCTATGGATGCCGACGCGCAGTAAAGAGTCCATCGAAGAAGCCGCTACCACCGGAATGAGCACCGTACAATGGGTCCCGTCGGGTATGAAAGCGACGCGCAAAGCTTTCGATGAATACCGCGACGCTTATCAGCGCACCAAACCGGCAGGTCACGCACCGCACATGGGACTGATGCGCGAGATCTATGTCGCCGAGAGCGACAAGCAGGCCCGGGCCGACGGCGAATATCATTGGAAAAATTTCTGGGAGCGACGCGGCGGCGCGCGCACCTACGGCGCCCATGGCACCACTGGATTGACGACCATTCTGGACGGCAGCCGTCGCCAACAGCTGATGGACATGGAACACTCCATCGCCGAAGGCTCGTTTATTTGCGGCTCGCCGGAAACTGTCGTGCAGCAAATCAAGTCCATCGCCCACCAAGCCGGCGCCGATACGTTCCTCGGTGAATTTACTTTCGGTGAGTTAACTCAGAAGCAAGCGCTCAACTCTCTGCGGCTATTCACCGAGCAGGTTATGCCGGTGCTAAGAAAGCTCGAGATCGATGCGCTGAACTTTCCGCAGGCCGAAGCGTAGAGGCAAAAAATTCCCCCCTACCCAATGCCCCTTTGTCCAGTCGCGGAAGAGGGCTGGGTAAGGGTCTTTTACGTCACTCCAAACAATTCTTTGATCAGAAACGCATAGGTCAGCGCAGACATATAGGCCAGTTGTCGGTTGTCCGCCGCGCCGCCATGACCGCCCTCGATGTTTTCGTAGTAAAGCACATCATGGCCTTGCGCCTTCATCTTGGCGAACATCTTGCGCGCATGGCCTGGATGCACCCGGTCGTCGCGCGTCGAAGTCGTGAACAGCACCCGCGGATATTTTTTTCCGCTGACGACATTATGATACGGTGAATATTTCTTGATGTAATCCCACTCTTCCGGCTTGTCCGGATCGCCGTATTCATCGACCCAACTGGCGCCGGCTAAAAGCTTGCTGTAGCGACGCATATCAAGCAGCGGCACCTGGCAGACGACCGCCTTGAATAAATCCGGCCGCTGGGTCAGCGCGACACCGACCAGCAAACCGCCGTTGGAGCCGCCCTGAATGCCGAGCCGCTTCGGCGATGTAACTTTGCGCGCGATCAAGTCTTCGGCGACGGCGATGAAATCATCGTACGCCCGCTGGCGGTTTTCCTTGCGCGCGGCGTAGTGCCAGTTGGGACCGAACTCACCGCCGCCGCGAATGTTTGCCAGCACATAGACCCCGCCGCGCTCCAGCCAAGCTGCGCCGAGAGTGCCGCTGTAATAAGGCAACTGCGAGACATTGAAACCGCCGTAGCCGTAGAGAAGGGTGGGATTTTCGCTTTGCCTGGTCGAGTTCTTCCGGCTTACTTGAAAGTACGGAATTTTGGTGCCGTCCTTCGACACCGCTTCATGCTGGCTGATCGCTAAACCCGCGGCGCTGAAAAATTCCGGTAGCGCTTTCAACTTTTCCGGCGCTGCCGAGCCAACTGTGCCGAGCAACAGACTCGATGGCGTCAAAAAGTCGTTGACGGTCATAAAATAATCGTCGGACTCATCGGCATCGACGCCGCGCACGCGCACCGAACCAAAATCGGGCGCTGCCAGCTGGCTGCGCGTCCATTGGCGATTCTCGCGCCTGAGTGCGTACGCTTTGCTGCGCACGTTGTCCAGCTCATTAAGGATCAAGTAGCTCTTGGTCGCGCTCATGCTCGCCAGCGCTTTGCACTCGCTCGGCTCGAAGAGGACGGCAAACTTCCGCTCGCCGCGCAGGTACGACACGAAATCTGCGGCGAGCAGGGAACCGGCCAGATACGTCTTCCCACCCACAGTCCAATCCGAGCGCAACCGCAATAGAATCTGATCCGCAAAGGTCTCAACACGAGCGTCAGCAGGCTTGTCGATCTTCGCCCATTCTTCACCACGGCGTAGAAATAACTCATCCGTAAAAAAACTTGGGTTGCGCCAAAGAAGTTCATAAAGCTGACCGTGATCGTGCAGTACTTCAGCTACGACTCTCACATCCTCAACCTTACCTTGAAAAACAGTTTTCGCCGCGCCCAATGGCGTACCACGCTGCCACTCTTTAACAACCCGCGGATAACCGGAATTCGTCAGCGAACCGGCCCCGAAGTCGGTCCCGACATAGATCGAATCACGATGGCGCCACGCCACCCGGCTTTTCGCCTCCGGGAGGATGAAGCCATCGTCAACGAACTCTTTTTTGACCAGATCGAACTCGCGCATCACTGCGGCATCGGCACCGCCGCGGGACAGGAAAAGCAGTGCGCGGTCCTGGCTCGGCCGCAGCACATCGGCGCCCTTCCAGACCCAGTTCTCCTTTTCGACGGCAGCAAGTTGACCGAGATCGAGTACGATCTCCCAAATGGGATCGGTTTTGCGGTATTCGTCAAGCGAAGTTCTGCGCCATAACCCACGCACGTGGCTTTGATCGCGCCAAAAGTTGTAATAGTACGCACCATGCTTGGTGATGTCGGGAATACGTTCGTTGGATTCGTAAATCGCCAGCAAACGGTGGCGCAAGCCGGTGAATTGGGCCGTCGCTTCGAGTTCACTCGTGCTGACACCATTCTGCTCGCGCACCCAGGCCAGCGCGCGTTTGCCGCCAACCTCTTCGAGCCACAGATAAGGATCGTCATCCTTTGGGACCGCGGTCGTTAAATTCGATTTTGAAAAACTCATATCGGGATCTATGAGAAAGCAAAGTATCGACTACAGTCAAGTGCGACCTTAACAAACTGTAACCTGCTTTGCAGTCGGGTAGCAGCCCTTTGAGAAGGAAGAACATCGCACATGGACAACAACGTCGTGATGCGCTATTCAGCGTTGAACTTCTTTTGAGGAGGCAAGGCCATGGCCGACGTCGAGCTCCAACCGATCGCCGAGATTGCGCGCAAGATCGGCATTCCCGAAAACGACCTTGAAACCTTTGGCCGATACTCCGCCAAAGTCAGCCTCGCCCGTTTGCCGGCCGCTGACGCACCACCTAACGGTAAGCTTATTTTGGTCACCGGTATCACGCCGACAAGCGCTGGCGAAGGAAAGACCGTGACCTCCATCGGCCTCGCCCAAGGCCTCGAGAGACTGGGCAAGAAGGCCATCGCGACACTCCGCGAACCGTCACTCGGTCCGGTGTTCGGACTCAAAGGCGGTGCCACTGGCGGCGGCAAATCGCAGGTTTTGCCGGCAGAAAAAATCAATCTACATTTTAATGGTGACAAACACGCCGTCACGGCTGCGCACAATCTGCTCGCGGCTATGCTCGATGCGCATATATTTCACGGCAACGAATTGCGCATCGATCCCGCGACTATTTCATGGCCGCGCACCGTTGACATGAACGACCGCGCCTTGCGCCAGATCGAAACCGGTTTGGGTGGCAAAACGAACGGCGCACCGCGCAACGCTAGATTCGTCATTACCGCGGCATCGGAAGTTATGGCAATCCTCGCCCTCGCGCAATCGTCTGAAGATTGCGCGCGCCGGCTCGGCGCGATTACGGTTGGCTTCAACGTCGATGGCGCGCCGGTTCATGCCGATGACCTGCGTGCGGTGGGCGCCATGATGGTGCTGCTCCGCGACGCCCTGCGACCCAATCTGGTGCAGACCAGTGAACACACTCCGGCATTGATACATGCCGGCCCATTCGGCAACATCGCCCACGGCACCTGCAGTGTCCTCGCCCAGCGCATGGGCTTGGCGTTGGGCGAGTACGTCGTCAACGAAGCCGGCTTCGGCGCTGACCTCGGCGCGGAAAAATACCTCGACATTGTCATGCCGTCATGCGGCATCAAACCGGCCGCTGCCGTCTTGGTCGCCACGGTGCGCGCGCTCAAACGTCATGACCCGGCGACCGCCACTTTGACCGCCGGCTTGGCCAATCTCGCCAAGCACATCGAGAATCTGCGCAAGTATCACCTGCCGATCGTGGTCGCGCTCAATCGCTTTCCCGACGACGGCGATGAGGATCTGCGCACGGTAAAAGCTTTTTGCGCTGGCCTCGGCGTCGAAGCCGCGCTCTCCGAAGTCTTCGCCAAGGGCGGTGCCGGCGCACTCGAACTCGGCGAAATAGTCATCGACACTGCAAACAAAGCAAAACTCGCTGAAGTCCAACCGCTTTATCGTTCGGAGCTGAGCATCGAGTTAAAAATTTCTCGCATCGCCGCGGAGATTTATGGCGCCGGCGCAGTTGAATTTAGCGAGCGCGCCAAAGTCAAAATCGCTAAGTTTTCGGCGCTAGGGTTCGCGAAACTCCCGGTATGCGTCGCCAAGACGCAGAACTCGCTTTCTGACGATCCGAAAAAACTCGGCGCACCCGCAGGATGGACGTTGACGATTTCTGACGCGCATTTATCGAGTGGCGCCGGCTATATCGTCGTCGTCGCCGGCAATATGCTGCTTATGCCGGGACTGCCGAAAGTCCCGCAGGCAGTTAAGATGACGGTAGATGATGAAGGCCAAATTCGCGGTGTCAGTTGATCGAGCGGCGCTGCGACGACTTATCCAAGCACTTTACTTGCAACCTATTAGCCGGCGATGAGCTGGATTTATCCAGCAAAGTCTTATGGGCATTATCGACATGGCAGCCGGCAACCGCTGAAGATTTATTTTGTCAGATAAAAGACTTCTTCAGCCGGCAAGCTTTGTCGGCCGAATCACCGCGCGCCGATGGGTTCCCGCGCCGATTTTTACTCCGGCGTCGTTCACCGCCGATACGGCATAACGAATCTTGTTGCCGGCGATCTCTAATATTTCCGCTGTCACGGTGACGCTTTGACCGATCTTGGTCGGCGCTAGGTGATGCACGTCGACATGCATCCCGACACTGTTTTCACCCTCGTCTAAATAGGGCGCTGTCAGCCGCACGCAGGTCCCTTCGATCAGGCCGATCATTGACGGCGTGGATAAAACATCGGCGTGGCTTAACTGCGGCGCGCGCATGCGTTCGGTGGTTTGATAGGTTTGGGTCTGTTGAATTCCAGGTTTGATTCCGTCTTTCATATCGCGTTCACGTCTTATAATTCCTTGAGCGCCTGCTGCAAGTAGCCGCGATCGATGTATTTGGTCGCATCCTGCGGCACGGCTTTGGTTTCCTCGGCGAGAATTTCTAGCGCCAACTTCATCCCGTCACCGTTCAATTCTAAATTCGGATGCCAGATACGGTTTGACGTATAGTAATCCCAACCCTTGCGCGCCATTTCCGGCGACATTTGGATTTCTTTGGCGAAGAACTCGCTCGCCGCTTCGCGATTGGCGAATAGCCAGCGATTCGCGCGCAACGTGCCCTTTATAAAGCGAACTAAAAGCGGCCGATTCTTTTCAGCCCAGCCTCGTTTGACCGACATTACGGTGAGCTGGTAGTTGGGGAAATAATCTTTGTAGTAACCGAGAACATTCATCCCTTGCTCTTCAGCGCTGAAAACCAAGGGAACGACGAGAAAAGCCGCTGCCACTTGACCGGAATTCAATGCCGCGAGATTAAAGTTGCCGCCGCCTACGGCCAAGAGCTTATAGTCGGCGGGATATTCCAGGCCATTCTTTTTAAAGATGCGCTTAAGCACGGTGGTCGCGCCCGAAGCCAGCGATTGGACACCGACGGTGGTGCCGCGTAGATCTTTAAAGCTTTTGTACTTCTTGCCGGCAACGATCGCTTGGGTCAAGCCATTGATGACGCCGGCGACACTTACCAGATCGGCACCACCAACTGCCGCGCTGGCCATCGCATCGGCCGAGCCCATGGTCAGATAAAGCGACTCGCCCACGAGCGCCTGCACGGCCACCGGCGTGCCGCGCAAAAGCACCGGCTGAACGTCGAGAGCAAACTCGTCGTAAAATCCTTTTTTTGTCGCGAGCCAGATGA
>DASSGE010000660.1:0-3814 GCA_035693605.1 Binatia bacterium | reverse complement strand
CATAATGACGTTGTGCGGGCCTGACAGGACTGCGGCAGAAACCGCACCCTGGCCCAAGCTGCTGACTGTGTTGGACACCGAGCCGGTCTGAGTAAAGATCGCTTTTTCGGGATCCGCGCCTTTGGTGCGCATGAGCAAACGAACGACCAAATGCTGCAAGCTGCCGATGCGGTCGACTCCGATACGTTTGCCGGCGAGATCGTTGACCCGTTGAAGGCTCGGTTCGGCGACCAGGTAAAACGGCGGCTTACGCAGTGCGATCAGGATGCCTTTGAGGGGCGCGCCTTGACCTGTGGCGATTATTCCAGTGGTGTATCCCGTCAGATAATCGATCTCGCCAGAAGCCAAAGCGGCCACCGGCAGCGGTCCGGCCATCTGAATCAGTTCGGGTTCCAGGCTATACTTTTTGAACAGTCCGGCATCGCGGGCGACAAAGAGATTGAGAAAAGAAATGCTAAAGGCCGAATAGGCTAGGCGAACTTTGCGATCCTGGGCATCGGCGGAAAAATTGAGTGATAGAAGTAAAGCCGCACAAATAGCCGATCGGCGCAGAGAAGGTCTCCAAGCATTCACGCTTTCAATCGCGAGTCGCTTCACGACAGGGAATATAGTTGGCTGCGGGAAAGCTTGTCAACGTTGCGACGAGAAACCCCGGCGCAGATAGCGCACTAATTCCGAATGTGACAAGGCCGAGCCCCGGCTGGCGGCTCGGCCTTGAGTTGCATGAGCAAGTTTTCTTGCCGACGGTTGAACTTACACTCGCGGAATGCGCAACGTGATTCCAGCTCTTACCAGGTGCGCCTGGCGAATTCCATTCACCTGCAGAATTCTTTGCACTGACGCGCCGTAGCGCTGGGCGATCTGAATTAACGTCTCGCCGCGTTGGACGCGGTGATGGATGACTTGAGCCTTGCCCGCCTGACGCTGCTGCGACTGGGCCAACGCGACTTGCCGCATGCCGGCAGGTGGGGGCGCTCGATAGTTTAATCGGGCGACTTCTACAATAGGTTCGACCGAACGGTCGGCCGGCAGCTTGACCCGATAACCGGCCGGCAATACCCGGACCCCGGAAGACAGCGCGGGATTCCACTCCATAAACTCTTCTTGACTGAGACCGGTGGTGCTAATGGCGGTGCTCATCGAGGTATTGCTCGCGAGCGTGAGTTCTTGAATTCTTCGCGGAGCATCCTGTTCGATACCGGGAAAGTATTGATTCAAGTTCTTACCGATTTCCACGGCTGCGAGAAACTCCGCATAAAACTGCTTTGGCGCAAAACCCCAATAGGGATGGTTGTAACGCTGAATCAAGTCGAGCAGATTGCTCGAACCGATTTCTGCCACGGCGCGCGCCATACCTGCTTGGCCATAGTTGTATGAAGTGATCGCTAAGGGCCAGCTGCCCAGAGCTCCGTAAGCTTGCTCCAAATAAGCGGCCGCGGCGCGAGTCGATTCAAGCGGATCCCGGCGTTCGTCGATCAGTCGGTCGACGCGCATATAGCTTCGACCGGTGGCCGGCATGAACTGCCAGATACCCACGGCGCCGACGTTGGAACGGGCACTCATGTCATACGACGACTCCACCACTGGCAAGAAACTCAATTCGGGCGGCAGGCCTCGGTCGATAAACACTTGCTGCATCTGCGCTAGATAACGGCCGGCGCGTTTCAAGCCATCCGCCGTGCGTTCGCGCACGCCGCGTTGAGCTTTGACGCGTTCGATTTCGACGCCATTGGCGGCTGCGATGCGCGACCTTTCGCCATCGATGTACTGATTGGAGCGGCTTTCTTCGCCAACGTCCAAGACCTCGTAGATATTACTCATGTCGAGCGGATCGAAGAAGACCAGCTGGCTCAAGCTGTACTCGGTAAAAACCTTTTTCCAGAACTCGACAGCCGGCTCCAAACCCGCCGGCGTCGGGAATGGATTAGCTGCCGACAAGGTCCGCTGGGCGATCGCTTGTGCTGGCAGAAATGCCAGATGAGAGAGCAAAAGGGTCAGTAGCCAACGTGACAATTGTTTCATCGCCACCTCCTTTTTATACCGGCTTCAAACCGAGCAACCGATATGCCACCGTTTAAAACCGTTTGGGTCGCTGCATTCTAAAGAAATTCCTTGGTAGAAACAATCAATTCTCAGTAATTTGCGGGACAATTTCGGCGCTTGAAACGGAGCAAACGAGTGGCGTCATCAACAGGATGGCAGGATGCCCTGGCCGGTTATTGTCCTTTCTTGCCAGCAATTGACCGTAATTCCTCGGCTGACTATAGTGCGGAGAAATTTCTTTCCGTGTCTTAGGAGGCTGGTTACTTGGATAATCCAACGTTAGCTCTGGTTGCAGAAGCACTCCTCCGGGTCATTTTAGGCTGGCGCATGTTGATCAGCGGCATCAGCAACATCACGCGCTGGCCCAACCCCGTGAACACAGCCAGCATTCTTTTCCCCCAGGGTGCGACGTTTTTCGGGTTCGCGGCAACTTTCCTAATGGTTGTCGGCGGCTTCGGATTGGCGGCTGGGATTCAAACCCCAATCTGTGCGGTCATGATCATTATATTCTTGCTACCGACTTTCGGGCTGCACTGGCATTGGCTGAAAGTCTTACCGGCGATGGTGCCGGTGGTCAAAGCGGCAATCCAAGATGAAAAAGCCCAGGCCTACTTTCGCTCCTTCGACCGCCAGTCTTATCACGCCCACGAAGTAGGCGTGCGCGATAATCTGGTCTTTGTGACGGCGGCGATTTTTTTTGCCATCAAAGGCAGCGCGGCCTATGGTGTCGATAACTGGTTCGGCGAGTGGGTGGTGCGGTTTTTCTAACCCGTCACAAAAACTGGCCGCAAGACCGCATAGAATACAAAAAGGACATCCGATCGTAGCGCAACCCTTGCGCAAGCCTGGTGTGTTACAGCCCGCCGACATAGCGTCCAGGATTTAACACTCCCATTGGATCGAACTCTTGCTTAATCTTGCGCATGAGCACATGGGCCGGCGCGGTCGGGCCCCAGACATCGATGGATTTTTTTAACTGCGTGGGCGCCGCGAACATCACAGCATGACCGCGGTGCTGCTGCGCCAAAGTGAGCAGGCGTGGAAATAGCCCGAACGACTCATAGTTGGACGGTAGGACTAACCAAAGAGTGCCCATTGCAACATCGGCGCAGATTGCCGCCGCCGATTCGTTATTTGTCCAATCAACGATTGTCGAGATCATCTGCATCAATGCGCCGCGCGGGGCGGTTAGGCGAAGGACCAGCCGTTCCTGGCTAACCGGCAGATCGGCGATCACCTGCCAGTGTTGCTGCTGTTTTTCTCCGTCGATGACTTCTTGCGTCAGACCCTGTCCCTGCGCCGCCTCGATCAGGTCATCAGTCTGGCGGGTGACGGACTCGGCAAAGCCATCGAAGCGAACGGTCAATCGCCATGAGGCAGTTGCATTGTTGAGCAGATAAACCGCTGTGGGCAGTAATTTTGTGCGAATCAGCTGGCGGGTGCATTCGACTACTTGCGCCCATGTTCCGGTGGCGGTAACGGTGTTCGAATGAGCTGGGACGGGCGCCACCCTCAAGGTTGCTTCGGTAATGATTCCCAGGGTACCAAGCGAACCGGTGAAGAGCTTGCACATATCGTAGCCGGCGACATTCTTGACGACTTTGCCGCCGGCCTTGATAATTTCCCCTGATGCGAGGACGATCTTCATGCCGATGACCAGATCGCGCACGCTGCCGCAGGCACTACGACGCGGTCCATTTAAGTTGGCGGCCACAATGCCGCCAAGTGTTGAGCGCGCGGGAAATGGCGCGTCGATCGGCACAAATTGTCT
>DASSGE010000659.1:0-7196 GCA_035693605.1 Binatia bacterium | reverse complement strand
CCAGATCGCTTGCCAAGCCGGCGTCGAAGCGCACTTTGGTCAAGCCCAAAAAGTCCCGCTGCGCCTTTAAGTTGTCCTGAGTGATCGCCAGCCGTCGTTGCACAGCGCGCACATCGATATAATTTTTCGCCACCTCGCCAAGTAATGTGACCAGCACGCCGCGTTGATCTTCCACCGCGGCATCGACTGTCGCCCGGGCGGCTTCCACGCGCCGGCGCGTGCCACCAAAAACGTCAATCTCCCAACTCGAATCAAAGCCGTTCCTGAACAAATCTTGCTGCAGACTGCCGCCCCCTTCCGGCGCAACTCTTCCTGCGGCAAAAGCGTTTTCGCTAGTGCGAATGTTTCTGTAGGACCCGCCTACGTCCAGCGTTGGCCACAAATCCGCGCCCAGGGCGCCGAGTTGGGCGCGCGCTTCGCGGATGCGAGCTTGAGCGACAGCTAGATCCAGATTCGCTTTGATCGCACGCTCGACGAGCGTATTTAGTATCGGATCGTTAAACTCGGTCCACCAATGCAACAAATCGACTGGACGTGCATCGGTGCCGATGTTTTGAGCTTCAATCCAAGCGGGCGCGACCACGACGCTGGGCGGGCGATAGTCCGGCCCAACCGTGCACCCTGCGGCGGCCAAGACTAAGGTTAAAACCGAGCTTCGCGTAATCCAAAGTTTCATCATAACGCAAATGCCCTCTCAAGGAGCCGGCGACACGACTGAACTGCCACGTCGGAAAAAGGATACCCGGTCCAAGACCCGTTCTTGAAATTCTTCGAGGTAAAGATAAATGACCGGTGTAATAAACAGCGTGATAAATTGGGATACGATCAAACCGCCAACGATTACCAAGCCGAGCGGCCGCCGCGACGCGCCGTCGGCGCCAAATCCTAACGCGATTGGAATCGCGCCGAATACCGCGGCCAGCGTAGTCATGAGAATCGGCCGGAAACGGTCCATGCTGGCATCATGGATCGCCTTCATCGCCGCTTCACCATGTTCGACACGCTGGATTGCGAAATCGACGATCATAATGCCATTCTTTTTGACAATGCCCATAAGCATGAACATGCCTATAAAAGCATAAAGCGAGGCCTGCTCGCCGAAGACAGACAGCGTCGCCAAGCCGCCGACTAACGCCGTCGGCAAAGTCGATAGCACGGTCAACGGATGAAGATAGCTTTCGTAGAGAATCGCCAGAATCACGTACATGACAAAGACCGCCAATACCATCAGCAAGGTTAAGTCACGCACGGTATCGCGAAAGGTCAACGCTTCACCCTGCAAGCTGGCGCGCAAGGTTGGCGGCACGATTTCCGCCGAGGCCTGGGTAATAAAGTCCGTGGCATCGCCGATGGCTACACCTGGCTTGAGATTAAAGGAAATCGTCATACTGGTGAACTGGTTGAGATGATTGACGGCTTGCGGGCCAAGCGACGTCTTCCAGTTGACCAGGGCGTTCATCGGCACAAGTCGTTTACCGTCATCCGAACGGATATAAAGCAATGCCAAATTTTCCGGCGTCGACCGGGCAGAGTCTACCACTTCGAGAATCACCTGATACTGATCAGCCGGTTTCTTAATCAAGTAGACGTAGTTCTGCGCATATGCGTTACGCAACAAACCGAGAATGCGCGCTTCGGAAACCCCGTAGGTCTTGGCTTGTTCGCGGCGCAGTTCGATATCGAGACTGGGCGTGTTGTTATAGTAGTCCGAGGACACGGTGAGAAATCCCGGAAACTCTTGTAGTTTCGTCATCAACTTGGCGCCGGCATCGTAGACCTGAGCCGGATTCACGCCGGAAATCGCAAACGCGTACTGCCCTTGATTTTGATTGGTCGCACCGGTGCTGATCTCCAGGACGGGAAACGGCCGCAAGTAAGCGATAACACCGGGACTCGAGCCCAGGCCCGCCATCAGGTCGGCGACTTCCTGTTGAATCGGTCCCCGGCTTCCGGCCGGTTTCAGAAAGGTAAAAATAATGCCTTGATTCGATGCTATAAATTGACTCAGGCCGGCGACTTCGATCGTCGCCATGATGTTGGGATTGCGCAAGAGCGCCGCATCGACCTGGTCTTGAATCGCCCGCATCTGTTCGGGCGACGAACCTTCGCGAGCGATAAATACTCCGGTGACCACGCCACTGTCGCCGGGGGGCAAAAATGCTTTCGGCACGACGATAAAAAGGTACACCGTGCCGGCAATGCACGACAGCCAAATCACTGCGGAGATCCAGCGATGCGCAAGAAACCACGAGAGCGTGCGCCCATAACGGTCAAGCACGCGCCTTTCCATGCCGCCCACTTTGCGCTCCATCCAGGTGCGCTTAGACCCCTCGCCACGAGGTTTGAGCAGGCGCGCACACATGAGCGGCGTTAGCGTCAACGACACCAAACCGGAAGCCATAATGGCGACGACAATGGTGATTGCGAATTCGCGGAAGATCCGGCCGACCAATCCGGACATGAAGACCAGAGGAATAAACACGGCGGCCAGCGAAATGGTCATCGATAAGATCGTAAAGCTAATTTCTTTGGCGCTCTGAACCGTCGCCTCCAGCGCGGTTTCGCCACGCTCCATGCGCCGCACCGTATTTTCCAAAAACACGATGGCGTCATCGACCAAAAAGCCGATCGCCAGGGTCAGCGCCATCAACGACAGATTATCCAAGCTGTAACCGAGCAGCTCCATTGCGATAAATGTGAGCAGAAGCGAAATCGGCAGTGCCATTGCCGGGATCAGCGTATCTGTGGCTCGGCCCAGGAAGAGGAAAATCACCAGAACGACCAGCACAAAGGCGATCAAAAGCGTCTCTTGAACGTCATTGACCGAGTTAACGATTCCGCGCGAGCGGTCGTAAAGCGGCGTGATTCGCACCGATCCGGGCAGTTCGGCGCTGATCTGCGGTAACAGCGCACGTATGCTGTTGGCCACTTCGACCGCGTTGGCGCCGGCCTGACGGTAAACCGCCATGACCACAGTTGCCCCAGGCACGGGATAGCCGCGCGCCCAGAAACGCATGCTCAGCCGCTCGTCTTGCACGGAGTCGCGCACCTGGGCGACATCGCGCAAATAAATCGGCGCGTCGTTTTTGCTACCGATGATGAGTTGGCTATAGCTCTGGGCGCTGTCAAGTTGCCCCTGCGGCCGCAACAAGGTCGTGCCGTCCGCGCTGTCGAACTGGCCCGCGCCCGTGTAGCTCGTGCCGTTTTTAACCGCGGTAGTTAAATCATCGATCGAAATCCCGCGCGCCCACATCGCCGAGGGATCCGCTTTGATGCGAATCGCCGACTTTGTGCCAAAAACCGAAACCCGCGAAACCCCCGGTAAAATGCTGATGCGCTGGCCGATCTGCGTACTGCCATAATCGTAAAGTTGTCCGCGCGTCACCGAGTCGCTGGTGAGCGCGATATACATGATCGGCTGATCGTTGGGGTTAGTTTTGGAGAACGTCGGCGGCGACGGTAAATCGACCGGCAGACTACCGGTCGCCTGGGAAATCGCCGTCTGCACATCGGTGGCAGCGGCATCGATGCTTTTAGTTAACGCGAACTGAAGCGTCAGACTGGTGTGACCCTGGGTGCTTTTCGACGTGACCAGTTCCAGACCATTGATCTGCATGAACTGGCGTTCGAGCGGTGTGGCAATGTTGTTGGCAACGGTGTCGGGGCTGGCTCCCGGATAGTCTGCTTGAACCTGAATGACCGGATAATCGACCGCCGGCAGATCGTTGACCGGCAATCTAAGGTAACTCAACACGCCGAACAGAATCACCGACAACGTGAGAACCGTGGTCAGAACCGGGCGGCGAATAAACGGCTCTGAGAAGTTCACGACTTCGCTCCGGCGTTATCCGCAGCAGTGGCCGGCTGTTTTTCAACAGGCTCCGCAGCGATGCGAACCTTCCCTCCCGGTGTCACTCCCAGTTGGCCTTTGACGACAACTTTTTCGTCGGCCTTTACACCTTCGGTAACGACTACGAGTTCACCCTGTCGTTGACCGAGCTTCACTGACCGAAGCTCAGCCGACGAATCGTTCTTAACCACATAGACGAACGAGCCCTTCGCCGACAGCTGCGGCGCATCAGCCGGCACCAACACCGCATCAGCGCGCGTATCGAGTATCAGGCGAATTTTTGCGAACCGGCCAGGCCAAAAACGGCGATCTGAGTTGGGCAGAGTGGCGCGCAGTTTAACTGTGCCGGTGCCCTCCTGAACGGCGTTATCGAGGAAAGTCAGTTGGCCCTCGCGCGCTTCGCCATTTTCATCCGGCAAATGAACTTCCACGCGCAAAGTGCGCTTGGCCATATTGCGCTGAACCGCGGTCAAATCATTTTCCGTGACGGTAAAGTCGGCATAAACCGGATCCAAGCGCTGGATCACCAGCAGGGAGCCGCTGTTGGCCGCGACCACGTTGCCGATATCGACGGCGCGCTGTCCAGCCCGGCCATTGATCGGTGAGCGAATCGTGCAGTACTCTAGATTGAGCCGGCTGTTTTCGACTGCTGCGCGATTCTGTTTGACCAGCGCATCGGCATTATCGACCGCGCTCTTTTTAGTGTCGTAGTCCTGACGCGACACGGCCCGTGGATCACTGAGATTTTCCACCCGAGCGAAATTAATTTTGGCGAGATTGAGAGTCGCTTCCGCTTGCGCGAGATTAGCCTCGGCTTGATTCAATTGGGCCTGATACGGCCGTGGGTCGACGGTAAACAGGAGCTGACCAACTTTGACATCGGCGCCGTCCGTGAAGTGAATTCGCGTAATCCGACCGGAAACTTGGGGTTGAATCGAAACCACTTCCCGGGCGACGATCTTACCCACTGCATCGATGTAAACCGGCACATTTTGAGTAATAGCCGCAGCTACCGTGACTGGAGCTGGCGGCCGCTCGACAGCGGAATCGTTTGATTTGCCGCAGCCCAAAATCAAGCCGGCGCCGAATAGTGCAAATCCGCAGTAGATCTGCACCACCCAGCGCCGGGGCCGGCACCATCGTGTCACTGGTACGCTCGGGCTTACGCCACCAAACGTTGTTCGTCACCTGTGGCAATAAGCGACTTTTTCTGCGCCGCACTTTTATCAATTTTGGCTTGCCACTGGCGCAGGCCGCGGCGAATGTACTGCGGCTCAAGGTTGAGCAGGTTGCAGATCGAGACGAATGAGCAAAACCAGCCGTCATCGTCGCTGAAAATCCACTCATTCGCTTCGTCGAAAATCATCCGGCGTTTGCCGCTGGTGGCAAAAAGGTTTTCTTGAAACGAGCGAATGCCGTCTTCCAAGATCGCAAGCAAAAGCGTGCGCTCGGCTTCCAGGGGAATCTTACGACGAAAATTCGACGCATAATCCTCGCCGATCAGCGTATCGGGCTGAAACAACGAGCCAATACGCTCGTCCAAACCCGTGGTCTTTTTGCCGCCCTCATTATTGCTAGGTGCCTTGAATTCCATTACCCCTCCCCATTTAATTAAAAAAATAAAACCGACGAATAAATCACCCGTTAGCTTGCCAATAATTGCAGCGCTTTCGGACTGTAATAGCGGCGCGCCGCGTCCTCTTTGAGTCCGATCCCCAGCAGCGCAAACCAGGTGGCTTGGGAGACTAGCTCCTCGCGCGACACTTTGTAGTTGATCGCGGGGACTTTAGGCCGCAGGTGCAGCATCAAGGAGAACGCCACATGCTGAACGAACCATACGGAAATATCTTTACGAATCGGCACGTCGTTCAACTCGCCCGACTTTGCCGCAGCTTGCAGGCAAGCCTCGAACTTCTTCAACCACGCCGAAGCGAGCTTCTTGTGCATCAAGCGTACCAACTCACCGTCGTCAAGCAAGCTACGCATCAGCAAAGAGTTGAGCGCGGCCCGATGGGTGTCGCCCGGCCGACCAAGCACATAGTGGGAGATCATAAAATGGACCATCACCACCAAAGTCGACGTTGACGCCTCAAACTCGAGAATGCGGCTCGCTTCGGCAAACGTCGGACCTTTCGCGCAAGCGTCAAGCATCGCGTGATACAGCGACTCTTTGCTCGGAAAATGTTTATAGAGCAACGCCTCGGAAACCCCGGCGGCATGAGCCAGCTCTTTGATTGTCGTCCCGTCGAAACCCTTTTCCGCGAAAATGTCTTGCACCGCCTCAACAATCGATTCGCGGCGTGCTTCAGCAGTAAGTCTCGGAGCGTTGCTCATTTGGGTTAGTTAGCATTTACTCACTTAGCTTGTCAAGGGATTTTTTTGAACTTTTAACCAATCGGAAATAAATGCGCTAACCCGTTGATACAACGCTAGAATTTAGATAACTCGCAGGCCCGAAACAGCAACCGAGTTAACACTCACTAAGTACGAAAATAATCACGAAGTCCCTTAAAAAATGCAGGATCGCTCTACTCCAATGATTCGGCGAAAGGCAGCTAAATGAGCTCGGCCAAGCCGCTAACTCCGTAGAAAGCTGCGCCACCGTTCCTGACACGCCACCGCAACCCGCAGTCGTTCCAGATGCTGCTCGATCTGCTTGCTCCCCTGCTTAACCGGATTAGCGGCGAAAAACTTTCGCACGTCCTTTTCCAGCTCGGGAGTAACAAGTCCGATGACACCTTCGCACATACGGGGGATGGCGTTGTCGGGATACTGTCGGTTCATCTCATTCCAATGAGTTTTAAAAAATGACCAAGCCCGTTCGCGGGCAACCTTGTTGAGCAGAATACCGCGCATCAGGTAAGGCGAATTTTGCGTGCGCACGGCGCCGCTGATCGTCAAGTCCAAAGTGCGATCAATAAGTTCAGGCTTGGCAAAGTTGGCCAAGGCGAATAGATAACGAGTCTCTTCCTGAGGAGTTCGCGCGTTTTCAAATCGCGCAAGAAATTTGTCAAATTCTGCTGTGCCGCCTACGTGTGAGACAATCGCCACCAGCGCGGGTATCACATTACGATCCACCGCTTCGCCATTCTTTTCGTAGTCAGAAAATAACACCCTGGCATGATCCTGGGTCGCTTCATCATTGGCAAGGATGCCGAGCGCGCCGATTAAATCGCCGCGCAGCTGGCTTTCCAGTTCACCCTCATTTGGGCGCACCGTCCAACCAAGCCGTGCAACCGCCGGTGCCAAAAGCATTTCAAGCCGGTCAGCGAGTCTTTGACACTGATTATCATCGAGGATCCGGTGCAACTGATGGAACGATGCGATCATTGTCGTCCACACATTG
>DASSGE010000658.1:0-6145 GCA_035693605.1 Binatia bacterium | reverse complement strand
AAAGAGCGCCGCGCCAATCGCTCGCAAAGACTTGGAAAGGCGGCATCGAGAGAAAATGTACGCTGAGGGTTTCGGGTTGTAAAGGATCGGGATCGACGCTGATCTTCGATGCACCACACCTTGTGCAAGAGATCGTTCTTGACCACACACGAGGCGCGCATTACAAGTGAGTGCATCCCACCGGTCACGGATTCGACATGACGCAATCCGCTCGCTCGCTCTTTACGAGCATGCTGGCGCAGTGATCGACTGCGGCGGCGGCTGACAATTCCCTTCGCGTCACCATAAAGAATGCTCTCACCGGCGGCGGCAAGGCGAAATAGTCATGGCAACGTCGAAGTAAGTTTCACCACGGTAAGGGAATTAGCAGAAACGCTGCGGCCGCGTATCAGCAGAGGCTAAGAATCCCGCGCAACCAAAAGCGCCGACGATGGTCGGTTCGATCGCAACGTCCTCAGCGTCGATGAGTTTCCGAAGTCTTCCAACCTAGCGCTGCGTAAGTTATCTGTAGAAGATTCGCAACCGTGAGGTTGCCTATGTTTCTGTCGAAACTCGCCACCGGGAGCACGGCGGTATTGAGCGCATGAGTCCTTCCCAGAATTTTTTGACGGCGATTCGCGTCCTGGGCAAAGAGCGCGTCCGGCTCCTCGGCGTTCTCACCGCCGGCCATTTCGTCATCCACTGGTTCCAGCAGTTCTATCCGGTGATTTTGCCGGCGCTCAAGTCGGGATTGAATCTGACCAATGTCGAAGTCGGCGCGCTGACTTCGGCCCAACAAGTCGTGGTTGGTCTCGGCCAGTTGCCCGCGGGCATGGCCGCCGATTCAATGGTGCGCCATCGCGGCGCGATTCTCGCGTTGTCGTTGGTCTCCATGGGGGCCGCCTATTTTCTTTTGGGCCTGCCGCTTTTCATCTGGGCTCTGCTGGGCTCGGCGCTAATCGGTTTAGGCACGGCCCTCTGGCATCCCACAGCTGCCGCGTCGTTGTCGAATAGTTTCCCCGAGAGGCGCGCCACCGCGCTCTCGATTCACGGCACCGGCGCGACGCTCAGCGACACCATCACACCGTTATTTGTCGGCATCCTATTGGCAAACCTTTCGTGGCAGACGGCCGCGCAGGTGCAGTTGCTGCCCGGGCTATTATTCGCTTTTTTGCTCTGGCGCGCCCTGGCCGGTGTGTTCAGCGACAGCGCCGCGCCGCGGCAGCGCATTTCTGCTCAATTTCGCGACGTCGCCGCTGTCATCAAAAATCCGGCCTTCTTGGGACTGTCGGTTTCGACCGGTCTGCTTTCCATGTCGCGCCTGATCATCCTGACTTTCTTGCCGATCTACCTGCAGGAGCATTTACATTACTCAAGCGTCGCGCTGGGAATTTACATTGCCCTGCTGCACGCCATGGGAACCATCTCGCAACCGATTTTGGGCGTGCTCTCCGACCGCCTCGGGCGCAAGGCGGTGCTGCTGCCCTCGTGTCTCTTGCTCGGATTATTTTTCGCTCTCTTGGCCGTGGCGCCGCCCGGCATCCCGCTCGGCCTGGTGATAGTCGCCATCGGACTGTTTTTCTACACGCTGTTCAATATCTTCAATGCCGCGGTCATGGACGTCGCCGGTTCCCATGTCCAGGCGGCCACCTACGGGCTTACCTCTCTGATTACCCAGCTCGCGGTCATTCCTGCGCCGATGATCACCGGTTATTTGATCGGCGGATTCGGAATCAAGTTCGCCTTCGTCTTGGCGGGAATATTTCTGATGGTCGCCGGACTGGTGCTTGCGCCATTGCAGTTATATCGCGGCACGCAGAACTCCTGACCCGTCGACTCGGTCAAATTCACGCGGCTGGCGCCGTCGCCCAGCCGTCAGCGGAAGTAGCGCAGCATTTCGGCGTTGTACTTGTTGTAGACCGCGCTCGACGCCGGCTTGATGACGAAGAGCTTGCGCCCTTGCATGAGCCGCGGCGGGTTCGGCAGGATATCCTTGCGCGCCGGGATGCGGCTGAGCTGACGCATCGAGGTCTGTCCCTCTTCGGAAAGAATGAAGTCGACGTAAAGGCGCGCCGCGGCGGGATGGGAGTTCTTCGCGGTGACGGCGATGCCGATGGGATAGACGAACCAGGGGTCGAGTGGCACCCAGTCGATGGGCGCGCCGGTTTTTTTCAATTCTTCGACGCCGGTCGGATATTGCGAGATCAGCAATGGAAACTCGCCGGCCATCATCAGCTGGTTCATCAGCGAGCTGCCGATGCGCGAGTGAATCTTTTGCTTGCTCAGCGCCTCCATGTACTGCCGCCCCTTGTCCTCGCCCATGGACTGGAGCATGGCGAAATACCATTCGGTATGGCTGAGGACAAAGCCCATTTTTTCCTTCCACTTCGGCTGCAACAGCTCCTGGTAGCTGTTTGGCACTTCATCAGGCTTCAACATGCGCGAGTTATACGCCATGGTGACTGCGTTCAAGTAGGTCGCATGCCAGAACCCGTCCTTATCGCGCAGTGCCTCGATGTAAGCCTCGCGCTCCGGCGAATGGTATTTTGCCAGTAGTCCCTTCTCTACCAGGTTCATGATTGGAAACACGCTCGATTGGTAAACATCGGCAAGATTGCTGCCGGTGCGTGCTTCGAGCAGATAGCGCGTCAGCAGAGCGTCTTTCCCCGAGCTGTAGAACTCCATGTTGACGAAGGGATATTTTTTTTCGAACGCCGCCTCCAGCGCTCTAGCGTCCGAGGCATTGGAAGAGACGTAGACCATCACCTTGGCTTCCTTTTTTGCATCCTCGATGAGCTTGGCGCGTTCCTTCATTTGCGCTTGGCCCGTTCCATGATTGGCAAAGGCAAGGATAGCGAACATGGTGAATGTCACTGTGAAATTGATCTTCATGAGAATCCCTTCGAGCGCCGGCAACACGTCTGATAACCCTACTAGACTGTGCATAAACTAGGCAAAGCCGATCCATTCGTCAATGCGAAAATGGCCAGCCGAGGAATGCCGACGATTGTGGTCGGTCATTTCGAATACTCCGAAGGCAACATCGTTGAAGTATGGGAGTTCGTCAGCGAACGAGAGCAGTTAGCACATAAACAATGCCCGACAATAACTTCCGTGTGGAAATTCCTACGGCTCGGCGACGGTTCTCATCGTTGCCGAACGGTCGCCGGCGCAAGACGTCGCCTTGACAAGCCGTCCGCCCTTCGGTAGCTCACCTTTATATTCGTATAACCTGATTCGGCGGCCAAGGAGGCATTATGTATCGGAGAGCGGAAACCAAAGCGGCGGAAGAAAAAGTTTACAAACAGCAGCAGATCGGCGAGTTCATGACCACCTGGAAAGATTTTCCCAGGCCGGGGCTCGCGGCGTGGGCGGAGCGCCGTAAGGCGGATTTGATGGGCACGGCGAAGAGCTCCCATTACACGCCGAGATTTCGCCCCTTCGATATGCTCAGCCTCCCCAATCAATCTTTAGTGATCCTCGAGAACGAGTATCATCGCATAGGTGTCGAGAGCGTGGTGGGCGTGCAGGACAGCTTCCACCGCTACATCGATTCGGACATGGTTTATTTCCAGTTTTGCGGCAGCAGTAAAGTTGAAACTGAATTCGGCGTCTACGAAATGGAGCCCGGCGACGTGATGCTGGTTCCCGGCGGCATTGCGCATCACTCGATCGGACGCAACGACAGCCTGCGCTATTTCTGCCAGAGCCACGAGGCGGTGGACTACGTGATGAACGAGGACCAGTACACGAGTTTGACCAGCTTCGAAGTCAAACGGATCGGCGGACCCAATTGGGGCGCGCCGCAAACTGCGCCGACGAAAGGGCCGGTCCTCGAGAAAATGCATTTCTGGGATGACGGGCCCGACGACCAGACGGTGGTGGAGCGCGATTATGAATCGCTCATCGGTGTCGCCGGAATCGGGCGCGGCAAGCCGGGCAGTCTGGTGCGCAAACTGCGCGCCTTCGATCACTTCACCGCGATCGTCGGCAAGGGGCGCGAAGACGCGGGCACTCAGCCGCTGATGGAATCAGCGAACATGCGCATTCGCACTTACAACATGCAGGACGAGCAGTTTGCATTTCATCGCGCGCTGCGCAGCGAGGAAGTGCGGATTCAGTTTCGCGGCGACGCACTGGATCTGTCCGAGTTCGAGAACGTCGAAATTTCTCCCGGCGAGATCACGATTATTCCGCTCGGTATTTCGCACAGCGTGATCAGCATCCCGCCGGAGGACGAAAACTTTCTGCGGCTCAACTTCTACAGCAAAGTCCGCTGGCGCGTGCCTATCGATCCGACCAAGCATTATTTCGACAGCAGGTTCGAGATTAAATCGACGGTGCACAAGCAGGCCGAGTGGAGGGAGAAACTCGCGGCGGCGCGGTGAAGCCAGAAAGTTACGACGAAAATTCTCACCCTGGTTGCCGCTCCTTATACGCCATGTCAAACGTTATCATCTCACCGTATCAATGGGACGTGCGCCCGCAGATTCCGGTCCGCCCGGAGTGGTTCCGTGCCTGGCCGAACGGCGCAACCATGGCGGTGCAGATACTCATTCTACACGAATGGGAGTCCGTGCCGCGCCACCGCAAGCGTCCGCTGGCCGTCGATCTGCAAAACCGACACGATCATCAAAACAAGTTCGATTTTCTTGCGCTTGGCGTGCGTGAATACGGCGCGCGCCACGGCATCTGGCGGCTGCTCGATGTGCTGGACAAACACGGCGTCAAGGCGACAATCCCGACGAACGGCTTGACCGCGGAACTTTTTCCGACGACCGTGCGCGCGAGCCGCGATCGCGGCCACGAGGTCGCCGCGCATCAATGGGACATGAGCGTCTTTCCGCCGATGTTCACGTCGCGCGAAGACGAACAGTCCTCTCTCGCCGGAACCGTCGCTGCGATCGAAGACGTAATCGGCACCAAGATCCGCGGTTACTTGTCGCCCGGTCCCCGGCCGACGCCTTTCACACTCGATCTCCTGATGGAAAGCGGCTTTCTGTGGACCAGCGATTATGTCGACTCCGACTTTCCCTACGTCATCTCCCGTAACGACAGGCGAATCGTCGCGATCAGCTACGCCACGCCCGGCTACACCGATGGCGATCTTTCATCGCGCGGTATCATCCAGGGATTGTCGGAGATCAAGTACGCTTTTGACGCGACCTTCGAAGAGTCCGAACATCATCCGATGAAATTTTGTTACGCCATCCATCCGCATGTGAGCGGGACGGTCGGAATGGCACGTCTGCTCGACGACTTTCTTGTCCATGTGCGCAGGCGCGGCAAAGTCTGGTTTCCGACTTGCAGCGATATCGCCGAGTTTTGGTTATCCGGCGTGGACGGGTAGTCAAGCGTAAGATTCCGACTATTTCTCCATGACAATTTCTTTCCAGCCGCGCTGGTATTTCTTCATCGCCCTGATCTCCGTCACTTTTATCGGGCCGCTCTCGCTTCATTTGTTTATCCCGGCCATGCCGGCGGTGAAGGAGGCCTTTGGCGTTTCGACTGCCATGACGCAGCTCACCATGTCGCTGGCGATGCTGTCGATGGCTTTTTTTACTGTCGCGTACGGCGGATTATCCGACCGCTTCGGGCGCAAACGCGTGCTCCTCGGCGGGCTGGTGCTGTTTACCTGCGGCGCGGCTGCCTGCATGGTTGCCGCCAATCTGCCGATGCTGCTTGCCGGACGCATATTGCAGGGGGCGGGCGCCGGTTGCGGCGTCGTGCTGGCGCGCGCCATCGCCCGTGACGTCTACGGCCAGGAGCGCGTTGCCCAGGTAATTGCGTACCTCACGGCGGCGTACGTGCTCGGCCCGATGTTCGCGCCAGCTATCGGTGGGCAGCTGACAACACTATTTGGCTGGCGCGCGCTATTCGTGTTCGCGTCTAGTGTCGGGCTGCTGGTAACGTTGATGGCGACGTTCGCGGTGCCGGAGACCCGGGCCGGGCCGAGCACCATGGCGCGCGGCGTATTCGCCGGCTATAAGGCGCTGCTGAGGCGGCGCCGCTTCGTGTGTTTCATGCTGCAGCCTGGAATGATGTCAGCGGCCTTCTATACCCAGGCGACCGCCGCATCGTTCCTCGCTACCGAGCACTTAGGCGCCGATGCATCCGCGATCGGTCTGTGGTTCTTCGCGTTTCCGATTGGCTTCATGACGGGGAG
>DASSGE010000657.1:0-2831 GCA_035693605.1 Binatia bacterium | reverse complement strand
AAGTGAAATCAGCGACTTTACACTACTGCGAGAAGTTCAAAAGGAATTGGGGTTGCGCTGATAGTGTGATTGTATAGGCCAAGCAAGCCTCGCTCGCAAACCCCGCCATGACCACCAACACCGTCCGTGTGCTTTCGCTCATCCCGCCGATGACGCAGCTCAACACGCCTTATCCATCTACAGCGTATCTCACCGGCTTCTTGCGCTCGCGGGGTTTCGATGCGCTGCAAGAAGACTTGGCGCTAGCTCTCGTCTTAAAGCTTTTTTCCGCCGAAGGGCTGCACGAGATGTGCGGCTGCACCGAGGCGATCCCGCAGCGCAAGCGTTCACCGATCGCCAAAGCATTTCTCCAGAACTTCGAGCGTTACCTCGAGACGATCACTCCAACCATTGCGTTCCTGCAGGGGCGCGATCCGACCTTGGCGCATCGCATCTGCGGGCGGCAGTTTCTCCCGGAAGGGCCGCGCTTTAAACCCATCGACTTCTATCTGCAAGAGGACAACGATGATCCATTGGCGTGGGCGTTCGGCGCGCTTGGCATTCAGGACCGCGCCAAACATTTGGCGACGCTCTACCTCGACGACATCGCCGACGTACTGCGCGAAGCGATTGATCCGCGCTTTGAGTTCGTCCGCTACGCCGAATCTCTCGCACAAAGCCAACCAACGTTCGATCCGCTCGCCGAGGCGCTGGCCGCACCGCGCAACCTTGTCGACACCACTCTGCGCAACCTAACGCTGACGGCGCTGGCGCGTCATTCACCGAAGCTGGTGCTTCTCTCTGTGCCGTTCCCCGGTTCAGTGTATGCGGCATTTCGCATCGCCCAGGCGATCAAAGCCCACGATCCCTCGATCATCACAGCGCTCGGCGGCGGCTACGTCAACACCGAGCTGCGCGAACTTTCCGAGCCGCGGGTATTCGACTATTTCGACTACGTAATGCTGGACGACGGCGAGCGGCCGCTTTTGGCGCTGCTTGAACATCTGAATGGTAAACGGCCGGAAAACAATTTGGTACGCACCTTCCTTCGCAGCGCCAATGAAACAGTCCGCTACATAGACGCGCGCGAACCCGACATCCCCTTCGCCGAAGTCGGCACACCGACGTGGGACGGACTGCCGCTCGACGGCTATTTATCGCTGCTCGACATGCTCAATCCGATGCACCGACTTTGGTCCGACGGCCGCTGGAACAAGCTCACGGTCGCCCATGGGTGCTATTGGAAAAAGTGCAGCTTCTGCGACGTCACGCTTGACTACATCTCGCGCTATGACGACCTCGCCGCCGCTGTCCTGGCGGACCGCATCGAGACGGTCATCGCCGAAACCCGGCAGACTGGGTTCCATTTTGTCGACGAAGCCGCTCCACCCAAAACCTTGAAAGCGCTCGCCGCCGAGATAAAGAAGCGCCGGCTGACCATTTCATGGTGGGGCAACATTCGTTTCGAGAAATCTTTCAGCCCCGCACTGTGCCAAGA
Organism: Binatia bacterium; assembly: GCA_035693605.1. Lineage (GTDB taxonomy): Bacteria > Desulfobacterota > Binatia > UBA9968 > UBA9968 > DP-20. The sequence continues at coordinate 1,354 of DASSGE010000657.1, read as the reverse complement.
ACTCGCCGACAGCGGCTGCGTCGCGGTGTCCGGCGGGCTCGAGGTCGCCTCCGACCGGCTGCTCAATTTGATGAAGAAGGGCGTAAGCGTCGAACAAGTCGCCAGAGTCACGCGCGCCTTTTCCGACGCCAGCATCTTGGTTCACGCTTATCTGATGTACGGGTTCCCGACCCAAACCGTGCAAGACACGGTCGACGCCCTCGAATATGTCCGCCAGTTGTTCGAAGCCGGCTGCATTCAATCGGGCTTCTTCCACCGCTTCGCCTGTACCGTGCATTCGCCGGTCGGTAAGCATCCCGAACAATACGGCGTCACGCTCGTGCCGTTGCCGAAAATCTCGTTCGCGAAAAACGACGTCGGCTTTATCGATCCCACCAGCGTCGACCACGACGCCCTCGGCATCGCGCTCAACAAAGCGCTGTACAATTACATGCACGGCATCGGTCTCGACACCGACGTGCGCAGTTGGTTTACGGGTAAAGTTCCACGGACCAAGGTGCCGCGCAATTACGTTGCAAGAGCGCTCCAGGCAAAATCCTAAACAACGCGCAAATACATCTTAATGTGACGAGAAACAGTCGTGCTGGGACCCACACGCCCCACCTGGATTCCGGCTTAAAGCATGCCGGAATGACGTAAATGAATAAGAGATTTGAGAGATAAGCGGCGTGTGACCATAGTCGTCATGACGGCGAAAACCGGCATCCAGATTCTTTTGTGCGATCGCTCAGCTCTGGCTTTGAAAGCGAATCAAGTGGCCCATCCGCTCTCCGACACCACGACCCGATTCCCTTCCGGATCGTTGAACTGAATCTGCCCTTTGGTGTCATCCGATATTGCCACGCCGCCGTCCTGCAAGCGCTTCTTTAGGTCGCTAATATCGCTCACCTGAATGCCGAAATACTGCACGCCCCCCTTCGGGCGCACTTGCGACTTGGTCAACATCAGCGTCAGCGTGCCGTCGCTCAAGCGAATCGTCCCGTCATCGGTCCAGCCCGCGATCTCGAGACCGAACTGTTGCTGGTAAAACTCGCAGGCCGCGGCCAAATCGGGCACCTGCACGGCGAGCAGACGCACAGCGGGAAGTTTCTTTTCTTCTCTCCCTAAGTAGCCGCGAGACGACAGATCGACGTTGTTGCCCCACGGGTCGATGAAGCGCACTTCCGCTGGCCGTGCGGCCTCGGGACCGGAGACGCCGGCGGAGATCTGTGGGTTGGCGCCGCGGGTTAAGCCCGCCGGCAACTTGGCGACTGCTTGCTCCAAATTGTCCACCAGGAAACCGTAGTGGTGAATTCCGACCGTCAATTCGGTCTCGCTGCCGTCGGCTCGATGCGTCCCGGAAACCGCCACCGAT
>DASSGE010000656.1:0-4192 GCA_035693605.1 Binatia bacterium | reverse complement strand
CAAGGACTCCCGCGGTACCGAATTAGAATACGACGGCAATAGGGAACTTCAGTAAGCCACCGGCACCCTTTGTCTCTCTCGTTTCTTCTTCAACTCATCTCTCAACGGCGAGAGAAATACAATTCTGGCTTCGAGGTAAGGAAATGTCTAATCAACATTTGGTTGCGGTTGTCGGTGCAGGACCCGCAGGAATCTATGGCACTCGCAAATTGACCGAAGCGGGCCATCGGGTGGTTTTGATCAACCGTGATATCAAACCGGGCGGCCTGGCTGAGTACGGCATCTTCGTCGACAAGGAAAAGATGAAAACCGGCCTGCGCAAGCAGTTCAAAAGAATTCTCGCCGATCCGAAGGTTTTTTATCTCGGCCATGTAATGGTTGGGCAAAATCAGCCGCTGTCGCTCAAGGATTTGCAGGAGATGGGTTTCGGTGCGGTGGTGGTAACCGCTGGCGCGCAAGGCACCAAAAAGTTAGGCATAGAAGGCGAAGAAGCAGTCGGCGTCTATCATGCCAAGGACGTTGTTTATCATTACAACTCGTTGCCGCCGTTTAGTGAACAGCCATTCGAGATCGGTCGTCGGGTGGCGATCATCGGCATGGGCAATGTCATGGTCGATATCGCCAATTGGCTGCTCAATCTGAAAAAAATCGACGAAGTGGTCGTGGTCGCGCGCCGCGGACCTCTAGAAAAAGCTTATGACGACAGCGAATTCGAATACATCGATATGTATCTCGATAACGCCGATATGAAGCGGGAGATCGAACGCATCAGCGGCTCGCTCAGCGCGGTCGGACAGGATGTCGGCGCGATTATGCAAAAAATGGTTCGCCAAGGCGAACCTTTGGAAGGACGCCGGCTCACCTTTCGATATCTTTGCTCGCCCAATAAAGTTGTCGCTAATGCCCAAGGCCGGGTCGCAGTGCTGGAAGCCGAAGAAAACGAGATGGTCCTGCAAGACGGTAAGACCGTCGCCAGGGGCACAGGAAGGACTCGGCGCATCGAAGTCGATTGCGTGATTTATGCGATCGGCGATCAAGTCGATGCATCACTCGGTTTGCCGTTCTCACGCGGCGCCTTTGTGACTAACCCAGAGAAACTACCCGGCGATCCGAATCCCGCGGCCTATCAACCTTACGATCCTGAAACCAAGAAAGTCCTCGATGGCATCTTTGTCGCCGGGTGGTCGCGTAACGCCAGCGTCGGTCTGGTCGGAGTCGCGAAACAGGACGCAGAACGCGGCATGAAGGTGGTCAATGAATATCTGGCGGCGCGGCCGGGTCTATCGGCTGGCGAGATGGAATCCAAAATCGAAGGACTGATCGGCACCTTGAAGCAGAAAGGCGTAACGGTTGTGACCAAGCCGGACGTCGAACTCCTCGAAGGCGCCGAACAAGCAGAAGCCAAAGCACGCAAAACCTGGGACTTTAAATACACTAGCGACGAGAAAATGCTCGAAGTGATCGCGGCGCGCCGGGTGGGGAGATAGTTTGATTAAGCGGCGATGCTCAATTTCTCAAATTAGGACTTGCAGCTCAACTTAGGTTTACCACTTCGTCTGCAGCAATAAGCCAGAGATCTAGCAATAGGTCTCTGGCTTTTTTGTTTTCGGCGGCGTCAGTGCATAATCCTCCCGCCGTTTACATGCATCGTCTGTCCGGTCACATGTTTTGCGGCGTCGCTGGCTAAGTAAGCGACCGCCTCGGCCACGTCTTCGACTTCACCCGGGTGTCCGAGGGGGATGCGTTCGTTGGATTTTTCCCACTCGGCATCGGTGTAGTGGCTGCGCACTTTGGCGGTAGCGATGCGGCCCGGAGCGACGGCGTTGACGCGGACGCCGGCGGAGCCGAGCTCAAGTGCGAGCGTGCGAGTGAGGCCCAAGATGCCGGCTTTGGCGGCGGCATACGCGGAGCGGTTTTCGCCACCGCTGTAGGCGATGTCCGAGGAGATATTGACGATGGCGCCGGACTTTTGCTGCTTCATCGGCACGGTCACGGCGCGGCAGCAGAGGAAAGTCGCGGTGAGATTGGCGTCGATAATGGTGCGCCAGTGATCGAGCGGAAAATCTTCAAACTTGTGGCGGAAAAAACTGCCGCCAGCAACGTTCACTAAGAGATCGACGCGCCCATGCTCGGCGAATACCGCATCGAAGGCGGTTTTGACCGCGGCTTCGTCGGATAGATTGGCGCAATGAAAGTCCAGGTTAATCTTGCGCTTCGCGAAATCGTTGACAACCTGGTTGCCGGCGTTTTGGTTCATATCCAAGATGACGAGTTGATAGTTGTCTTTGGCGAGGCGTTCGACGACAGCTTGACCGATGTTTCCCGCGCCTCCCGTGACGACTGCGACTTTGTCCATGAGCACTCCTCTCTGATATTTAATTCACTATCCTAAGTGCGAAGTGAGCGTCAATCGATTGGTTCGCCGCTCTCTAGCGCCTTGAGGCGTGATTCATGATCGTTGGCGCGTGGACAGTCAGACACGCTCCTTGCTCTTGCCAAGCTCTTGGGCCTCACATAGAATCCACGCAATTTATCGCCTTGAGAATAAACCAATGGAGGGATCACACCATGGCAGACAAGGCTCACGATAAAGCCATCGAAGTCCTGCTCGACGAAAAAAGAAACTTTCCGCCTCCGAAAGAATTCAAAAAAAACGCTAATCTAAAAAGCACCGCTGTTTTCAACCAGGCGCGGAAGAATCCCCAAGCGTTCTGGGCCAAAGCCGCCAAAGAGCTACACTGGTTCAAGCCCTGGAATAAGGTTCACGAATGGAAATCGCCATGGGCTAAATGGTTCATCGGCGGCAAACTCAACGCTTCGTACAATTGCCTCGATCGCCATGTGCTGTCCGGCCGCAAGAACAAAGCAGCGATCATTTGGGAAGGCGAGCCGGGTGATCAGCGGGTGCTGACTTACCGCGATGTTTGGCGCGAGGTCAACAAATTTGCCAACGTCCTAAAAAAACTCGGCATCAGAAAGGGCGACCGGGTTTGTCTCTACATGGGCATGGTGCCGGAGCTATTGATCGCCATGCACGCCTGCAACCGCATCGGCGCGCCGCACAGCGTGGTTTTCGGCGGTTTCAGCGCCGAGGCGTTGCGCGACCGGATCAACGATGCCCAAGCAAAAATTCTCGTCACCGCCGACGGCGGTTACCGGCGCGGCACGATCGTGCCGTTAAAAAAGAATGCCGACGAGGCTATGACCGATACGCCATCGATCACCCATTGCGTGGTGGTGCAACGGGTTGGCGCAGAATCGGGCGCGCATATGACAGATGGGCGCGATCTCTGGTGGCACGAGGCAATGCATGATGCGCCGCAGTGGTGCGAGCCCGAAAAGATGGACAGCGAAGACATGCTGTTCATCCTCTATACCAGCGGCACCACCGGCAAACCCAAAGGCATTGTGCATACCACCGGCGGTTATCTCACCGGCGTGCATCTGGTCAATAAATGGGTATTCGACATGAAGGAGGACGATGTCTTCTGGTGCGCCGCCGATATCGGCTGGGTCACCGGTCACACTCACATCGTCTACGGACCCATGGCCAACGGCGTGACTCAGGTCATGTACGAAGGCACGCCGGATTGGCCGGATAAAGACCGGCTGTGGAAAATTATCGCCAAATACGGCGTGACGATTTTTCACACCGCGCCGACGGCGATCCGCACCTTCATGCGCTGGGGCACGGAATTCCCGGCCAAGCATAATTTGAAATCCCTGCGGCTGCTCGGCTCGGTCGGCGAGCCGATCAATCCGGAAGCCTGGATGTGGTACCACAAGTTCATCGGCGGCGGGCGCTGTCCGGTGATGGACACCTGGTGGCAGACCGAGACCGGCCATCCGCTGATCTCGCCGCTGCCGGGCATCACCAAGCTAAAACCCGGCTCAGCGACCATGCCGCTGCCCGGCATCGAAGCCGACGTTGTCGACGAGAACGGCAAGTCCGTGCCCAAAGGCGGCGGCGGTTATTTGGTTTTGACTAAACCTTGGCCGGGGATGATGCGCACCATCTTCGGCGATCCTGATCGCTTCGTGCAAACTTACTGGAGTCGCTTCCCGGGAAAATACTTCGCCGGCGACGGCTGCAAGCGTGACAAAGACGGTTACTTCTGGCTGCTCGGACGGGTCGATGACGTGATGAATGTCGCCGGCCATCGCATCAGCACCATGGAAGTGGAGAGCGCGC
>DASSGE010000655.1:0-3632 GCA_035693605.1 Binatia bacterium | reverse complement strand
GCATAACGGCGATTTTTATTCCTGCGACCATTACGTTTTGCCCGAGTACAAGATCGGCAATATCCATGAACGGCCATTGGCAGAAATGGTCGAGGACGAGAAGCAACGCGATTTCGGCCAGAAAAAATGGACCAGTCTGCCGAAATACTGCCGCGAGTGCGAAGTTTTGAGCATGTGCAACGGCGGCTGCCCGAAAGACCGCATCATCAAAACGCCGGACGGTGAACCTGGTTTGAATTATCTCTGCGCCGGACTCAAGGGTTTCTTCACTCATAGCAAGCCCTACTTCCAAGAGTTTGCCAAACTTGTTGAAGCCGGCGAGCCCATCGAAAAACTGATGAGCATCGTCCGCGCCGCCGATGCCAAAGCCTCTGTGCCCCACGCCGGCCGCAACGATCCCTGCCCCTGCGGCAGCGGCAAAAAGTACAAACGCTGCTGCGGCGGCGCGCGGCCGGCGGCGTGACAGTAAGGAGTAGAAAGTCAGGAGTAAGGAGTTTCCGATCCTAGTCCCCACTCCTGACTACTTACTACTTACTCCCGACCCATCCGAAGGAGCTATTCATGACCCTGTACGACGACATGATGGAAGGCGTCATCGATGTTCACTGCCACATCGATTTCGAGTTCTCCGCCAAGGAGCGCAAGCGCGAGCCGGAGTTTCTCTGGATCCCCAAGGCCGAGGCCATGGGCATGCGCGGCGTCGTGCTCAAATCCCACTGGTGGCCGACGGTCAACGTCGCGCCCTATATCTTGGCGTCGGTGCAAACCAAAATGGAGATCTGGTCGAGCGTGGTCCTCAACGCCACCGCCGGAGGTCCCAACCCGTGCATCATCGAGGCCTGCGCCGAGCTCGGCGGCAAAATGGTTTTTCTACCGACCTGGAGCGCGCGTAATGACGTCGAACACAAAGGCTTCAGCCACCGCATCAAGTCTTACTACAAAGACCACGCTAAACTGGAGAATCCGAACTATTATTTTCTCGACGACAAAGGAAAGCTGGTTCAGCGCGGCTACGAGATCATCGAAGCATGCAAAGCTCACGACCTCACCCTCGGCATGGGTCATGTGTCTTGGCAGGAGTCCCTGGCCTTCATCGAAGCCGCCCGCGACATGGGTTACAGCCACCGGCTGGTGATCAACCACGCCCAGGCCCACATGATCAACATGCCGGTGGACGCGCAAAAAAAGGCCGCGGACATGGGAGCATTTGTCGAATCCTGCTGGAACGCGCTGGCACCGGGTCGGTTGGACTCGCCGGATCTGGTCAAACAATTTCGCGCCGTCGGTCTGCGCCAGATCGTCGCCAGCACCGATTACTTCCGCCCCTACAGCCCCAATCCGGCAGAATTATTTCGCATGTATCTGGGCATGCTCCACGAAGGCGGCTTGAGCGAAGGCGAGGTCAACCAAGTCGCGGCGATCAACCCGGCGCGGCTCATGGGACTGAAATGATCCATGGCGCGACACTATTAACAGTAAAATTTCTCATCATCCGGAATTATATCGGTCACCAGATCGCGGATTAGCGGCCGCTTGGGCAGCGGCTCGACGGTCGTAACGCCGGGGACGAGTTTGGCAACACACGTGTACTCAACTTCGCCATTCACCAGGGCCATACAGGTCTTGCACGCGTTGGCGTTGATGCAGCTGTAACGGACCGCCAAACCGCTGTCTAGGTTTGTCCGGATCCAGCGCAGGGCGTCGAGTACCGACATACCCTCTTCAAATGGCACTTGGAAGTCGTCGTAGTGCGTAGCATCACCTCGGGTTCCACGCCGTACATGCAGAGTCACAGTTTTATTTGCCATGACCATTAGCCGTGCACTCTAACCGGCGCAACCCAGCGCGTGACGAGCTCGTCTTTGCGCAACTCAATGACCTGATTTTTCACTAAAGAGTCATCCGGCGCCGGAAAATCCTCGCGCTGGTGCGCGCCGCGACTCTCAGTGCGGATGAGTGCGGATTTGACGATCGCCGCGGCCGTCGTCAGCATCGCGCGCAGCTCGAACCAATCTTGCCGATCGAGATTAAACTCGACTTGAGCGTCGATCCGAAGCCGCGGCAATTCCCTCTGCATCTGAGCAATCCGTTTCCACGCCAATGACAGCTGATCGCCGGTGCGAAACGGCCCGGCCTTTTCCCACATGAGCTTTTGCAGTTCCGCCTGTACCGAGATCGGTGTCGGAGCGTCGACGGAATCATCGGAACAAGAATCGCGTAAACGTTCGAGCGCCGCATCCGCCAGAGATTTTTGCCAATCAGAACCTGCTTGCTTGACCTTCACCGCCGCGCTCGCTCCGGCGCGCTCGCCGAAGACAAACGCTTCAGTGATGGCGTTACCGGACAACCGGTTGGCCCCGTTGGCGCCGCCCACTGCTTCGCCGGCGGCGTAAAGGCCGGCGATCCGCGTTTCCATGTTCTTGTCGACGCGCACGCCGCCCATGTGATAATGCGCAATCGGTGAGACTTCCACCGGTGTTTTAGTCAGATCGATGCCATTGGCCAGCAACCGGTCGATCACCGGCCCGAAAGCGCCACGCAGTTGCGCCTCCGGAATATGACGAAAATCGAGATAGGCGCCGCCATGGGGCGTGCCCCTGCCGGCTGCAACTTCTTTGAGAATCGCGTACGCGGCGATGTCGCGGGTCGCGTTATACTTGCCGAAGTCCGTGCTGCCGTAGCGGTCGACGAATTCTTCGTATCTGCCGTTAAGCAGCTTGCCGCCGAGCTTATAACGAAACGGGTCCCACATGATCGGATCCATACCGACCAAGCGCGGCGCCAGATGTCCGATCGGAAAGAACTGGACAAATTCCATATCGACCAGCTCGGCACCAGCCCAGAGCGCCATGGCATAAGCTTCGCCGCCCATGTTCGCCGATGCGCTGTTGCGCTCGTAGAGTTTAGTCAGACCACCGGCGGCAAGTATGACTGCCTTGGCTTGGATCGAGACCCACTGACCGTCGACCAAACTGAGCGCCAGAGCGCCGACGGCCTGATCATCGCGCACAAGAATTTCCACAATTGCTAGATTGCTAATGCGACGAATTGCGGCAGTTTCGCTGACCTTGCGACGCAAGGTCGCGGCCACCGCAGGACCGGTATTGAGAAAATCGACGTAGCAGCAACGCTTAACACTATGGCCGGGCGCCATCTCTTGTTTGACGTGACCGTCTTCGCGCGCCCAGCGCGTGCCCCATGCGGCCATTTCGCGAATGCGCTTGGGTCCGTCATCGCACAGCAGATACGCCAACTCTTCGTTGCATAGGCCGCGCCCGGCAGCCAGCGTATCTTTGAAATGAAGTTGGACCGAGTCAGGCTCCTGTTCGCCCAACGCAACCGCGACGGTCATTTGCGCCATGATCGTCGCGCCGCCGCGCCCCACCTGGCTCTTATCGAGCAAGAGCACCGACGCGCCGTTGCGCGCCGCGGCGATGGCCGCGTACATGCCGGCGCCGCCGGCACCAATGATTAGAACATCCGTAGTCAGATGAAGCATGAGAGTTCGGTGATCGTGATCGCCCCAAAAAGCACGGGGGATTTCACCACAGAGTGTTCATGAGCTTACGCTCGTCTACAAAGTATGAAATTACAGCCCTCCCCCAAGCACGACATGATTCCTCCGTTGATTC
>DASSGE010000654.1:0-2170 GCA_035693605.1 Binatia bacterium | reverse complement strand
AATTTACGAAATCATTCAAAAAAATAACTTGCCGATCATTATTCATCCCCAATCCAAACCGACCGGTTCGGAGACCACCTATAGCCTGGACCGCTGCGTGTTTCGCCCGCTCGAAACCACCCAAGCGATCGTACGCATCATGAACGCGGTGCTGCCGCGTTTCCCCGATCTGCGCTTCATCATTCCCCATCTTGGCGGCGCGGCATCGTCGCTCAAGGGCCGCATGATGGCGTTTTTCGAAACCGATGACGCGCCGATTCCGGCCGATATGCGCGGCTATCTGAAAACCCAAAACGAGCAGAAAAAGTTTGGCGTGACCGAGAGATTTGAAAAGCTATTTCAGCGCTTGTATTTCGACACTGCCGGAACCGGCGCCTGGGCGCCTTCGATGGCTGCCGCTTTAAACATCACGACCGCCGACCGCATCATGTTCGGCAGCGACTATCCGCTCGAGTGTAAAACCGCCGCGAACATTATCGAGTCCATCGATATGGTGCGCCAATCTCCCTGCTCGAGCGCGGATAAAACCGCGATTCTAGGCAATACCGCCGCGGGCGTCTTCAATCTATGACCATGTTTTTCATGGGCGCGCTCGCGGCATTGTTGGCGGTGAGCGCGCCGGTGGACAGTCCGCGTCGAAGCGAGCAACCACCGATCGGCTTACTGGACCTTAATATCCACGTCAACGTTCCGGTCATCTTATGCATCGACGACAAACCAACTGTCGGCGGTCAACCGTCGGGCGATGCTTACGCCAAGGCCGCAGCCAACGGCTTTCGCTCAGTGCTTACCTTGCGATCACCGAAAGACGGCGTGGACACCCTGCGCGAGCGCTTCTTGGTCGAATCCAAAGGCATGCGCTATTTCAACATTCCAAGCGTCAACTCGTTACCGAGTCCCAAACAAATTGACGAATTTCTCCAGTTCGCTAGAGAGCCAGCGAATCATCCCATGCTGATCAATTGCGCCTTTGCCGAGCGGGTCACCCCTTACATGATGATTTTCCGAATCAGGGAAGAAGGCTGGAGTGAAGAAAAAGCCTTGGCGGAAGCCGTTCGCTTAGGACAGCCACGCGAACAAATGCGCAAGTTTGCCCGCAGCTATTTGACGCCGCGATCGGCTAAATAATCCTTGGTCGCCATCGCACTCAGACAAGATTGGATAAGCGTTTTCGGACTCGAGTCGATGAACAATCGTCCGCGGGTAGGTTTCTGGCAAACCTCGACGATTTTTTCGATATGATCCGCCACCCCGCCGCTGCCGAGCAAAACACCGATGACTTTGCCTTCATCATAAGCAATGGTGAACTCGTTTAAAGTTCCGATCGCGCCACCGATAATAATCACGATATCCGACGAGCGAATGTTAATGACGTTGCGCCCTTTGTAACCGAATCCCGTATAAACGATCACATCAGCGCCGTCGTCGGGCAATCCGTAGCGCTGCACGTGCTCGCTGTGATTTTCCGCCGGAGATATTCCCACGGCAAAGCCGCCGCGATCACGAAAGGCCGTCGCGACCATCCCTGGTAATCCGGTGGTAGCGCCGGTCACGAGCAGACAAGCGGCATCAGCGATGGCTTCCCCCAAATCCTTCGCCACCCGCTGCATCCGCTGTTTTTCCGCGGGTGCAAGGCCGTCGTTGGCAGACGCGCCCATAACCCCGATCACCGGCTTACGCATAGCCACTGCTTCGTACCGCTTGAGATTCCAGGCTTGTAATCGAATCGTGCGATTATTAGCAACCAGAACTAAATCACCTTGTCACGCCGCAATCCTTCGATGGCGGCGCTGTCATAACCCAGCGCGGCCAAGATCGCTGCATTGTTCTCGCCCAAAGCCGGGATGCGATCATAGCGCGCTTCGCTGCCCGACATTTTTAGCGCATTGGCGATCACTGGAATCTTCCCCACCGGCGACTCTGCTTCCCGAATCAGCTTGCGCGCGACCACCTGCGGATGAGCCAGCACTTGCGCGATGCCGCGCACGATGCCATGCGGCAAATCGGCCTTTTTCAGTTGCGCCAGCCAATGTTTGTGATCGCGGGATGCAAAAATATCTTCGATGATTTCTTCCAAGAGATTGCGGTTCTTGCGCCGGTCTTGAACCGTGGCGAAGCGCGCATCGGTGAGCAGTTCCGGCTTTTCGATAACCCCTTTACAAAACACGTC
>DASSGE010000653.1:0-5986 GCA_035693605.1 Binatia bacterium | reverse complement strand
GCTATCCCCGCCCTGAGATTCCTGCTGGGTATTCATGCGCTTGATTCTCGCTTCGACGTCGCCCCGGCGGCGAGAGATTTTGGCGCTGTTAGGCTTGCCGTTCGAGGTGATCGCTCCCGACTTCACCGAAGCCGTTTCTTCACACTTGAGCATCGAAGACGAAGTGCTCGAATTTGCCATGGGTAAGGCGCGATCGGTGGCTATCCATCATTCAGGGGCGATGGTCATCGGCAGCGATACCATGATTTTTCTCGACGGCGCCAAGATCGGCAAACCGACCGATGCTGCCGACGCCAAACGAATTTTGCGTCTGTTATCGGGCAAGACTCATGTGATCTACACGAGCGTGGCGATTCTCGACAACTGTGGCGGCGATGGATTGCAAATGATGGCCAAAGTCTCCGTCGACATGCATCGCTATGATGACAACGGCATCGATAATTATCTGGCGTGCAATGAGTCGATGGACAAAGCCGGCGCGTATTCGATCCAGGGCGAAGGGAGTAGACTCATCTCCGCCATCGAGGGCGACTTCCTCGCGGCCGTTGGTTTGCCGCTACGACCCATAGCAGAATATTTGCGCCGTCGTCATATCGAGCCGCCAGTGGATATTGACCGTCTCTACGCAGCCAAAGAGTTTCTCAACTGGCGCCAGTTCGACTGAACAGTCCCGTCGCCAGCCAACTTCACTTCTGTGATCGATGATTTCGGCATACGAAACTGCTCTTGTTGTTCTCTGTGGCCTTTGGACTCTAGGCTTTGTTTATTTATTTTGGGCACGGCTACGTGTGCCGCAATTTCAACGCTTTCGATTCACCGAACCCAAACAGCTCCCATTGCTCAGCGTGGTTATCCCAGCTTGCAATGAGGCGGCGAATATCGCAGAGGCGGTCGCGTCGCTGCTTGCGCAAGATTACCCCAATTTCGAACTTATTCTGGTTAACGATCGCTCCAATGACGGCACGGGAGAAATTATCGATCGCCTGGCGTCGCGCGATCAGCGCATTCGCGCTTTGCACGTGCAGACTTTGCCCGAGGGCTGGCTGGGTAAGGTTCATGCATTAGATCGCGGCTTCCAAATCGCTCAAGGCGAGTGGCTGCTTTTTACCGATGCTGATGTCCACTTTGCTGCCGGAACGCTTCGCCGGGCGCTGGGCTGGGCGATGGAAAATCGTATCGATCATCTGGGACTCGCACCGTTGGCGGTTCAAAAGGGTTTTTTGCTCGATATAGTCGTGCACACCTTTATGTTGCTATTTTTGCTCGGCACCAGAGCGGCGGGCATCAATCGGCCAACCAGCCGCGCCTTTGCCGGCGTCGGCGCTTTCAATCTCGTACGCCGGGCAGCATTTCAGCGCACGCTTGGATTCCCCTGGCTGCGTCTCGAGCCCTGCGATGACGTGGGTTTAGGGATGATGGTTAAACGCGCCGGCGGACGCTCCTTCTTTGCGTTCGCGCAGCAAAATCTCTCCGTGGCCTGGTATCCGTCGGTTGCGGCTATGTTCAAAGGCCTCGAAAAGAATCTTTTTGGCTCGACCGCTAATTATCACTGGTGGGTCACGGTAATTAATACCCTCGCGCTCTTTGCCCTGGCGGTCGCGCCCGGTCTTGCCATTCTCCGCGGTTTAATCGAAGGGCGGCACCTATTGTATGGCGCAGGGCTTGCCGCATTGGCGACGCATGGGGCGTTCAGCTTTACCGCCGCCACCCAAGGCTGGCGCAGCCGCTTCAGCCTGCTGTTTGTCCCGTTCGGACTAACGATGATCGGCGCCATGATGGTTAATGCCGCTTGGAAATGCCTTGTTCATGGCGGTATCGATTGGCGCGGTACCCGTTATCCGCTTGAACAATTGCGTGCCGGCCAGCGAGTGAAGCTTCTCTCCACGTAGTGATAATTCCCCCAAGCGCGCTAACACAAATGTAAATTAGTCTAACCGGAGGCGCCAAAACTGCGCGTTGTTCGAGGGTCATTCGTCGATTTCCTAGCGTCAGGATTCCCGGAATTACTTTTGAGGTGTCGGCTTGCGGCTGGTCTGTCGATTGCTCACCAAGACGAACAGGATTGCCATGAAACAGCCAAACACTATGTCTCAAGGCGGGCAAAACTGGCAGTGGCCGGAGAAGACCTGGTTTCGTGAACGGTTGAACGCCATGAAGGCGCAGGAGAATCAGCGACGACGACGCCCCATCGTGAACTCCGGACAACCCGACACGGTTCCTTCCACCGAATCCGACCCAGCCGACTTGCTCAAAGCTGAATAGGCGGATCTCATCCGCCTGCAGTCAGCTAGCTTTCGCGCCCAAGGGGTGTATACCCTGGCCGGTGCGGGTCTCGCCAAGCGATTAAGTCAAACGCGCTTTAACCTCGATAATGCAATAAGCCGCGCCGGGATTCGCGGTCTGCTCTCGCTGCCGTCAACCGTATTACAACGCAAACAAAGCCTTGGGATTGTGATAACAGATTTTGTCGTATTGGCCGTCCGATATCATGCCGGTCTTTTTGAGATTGCCCAGCGCCTCGATCTCGGTGGATTGATCGTTGTGGCCGTAATCCGTACCGATGGTCAGGTTGTCCTCGCCTGAATATTTAAGCACGTAGTCGACATCGTCGTCGGTCTGACAGGAAACATATTGGCGGAACTCTTTTAGCGGGTTGTCCGGTAAGTCTTTTTTTTGCGTCGCCCAGCGGCGCTGCAAATCTTTCACGACGTAGGGTACCCAGTTGGCTGCGGCCTCGGCCCAATGAAAACGCAGCTTGGGAAACTGGCGCGGAATTTCGCCCATGATGATCGAGTGAAAAGCGCCGATCACCGGGATGCGAAACTTCCAGAAGCTGCCGCCGCCGTTGTACTGAGACACCATATCGGCATTCTGCGGGCTGCCGTTGCCGACATGCACGCCCACCGCCATGTCAAGTCGGCTCATGGCGTCATAGAGCGGATAGAAATACGGATCGGTGATCATGCGACAGCCCTCGATACCGCGCATGAAGACACCGACGGCCCCGTTATGTTTGCAAAATTTCAGTTCTTCCAAAGCTTCGCCAATGTCGAGCAACGGTAGGACGCAGATCCAGCGCAAGCGGCCATCACCTTGTCGATAAATATCGGCGAGCCAGCGATTGTAGCCGCGGCAGATGGCGACCTCCCAGACCGGCTTGTCGGTGATCTGCTCGATGAACATGGTCGGGTAAAGAACTTGAACGTCGATGCCGAGTTGGTCCATGTGCTTGAGCCGCGCCGCGACGTTTTCCATCTCGCGGGTTTCCTGCGGCGTGCCCATGACCCGGCCGGTGCGCTGGGCGACGTCATCCATTTCCTTGGCGGTCATGATGACCCGCACCAGGCCGCGGATCTTGCCGTCGATAAACCAGTACTCGGCGTTGCTGCCGCTGCGCGGTTTGACGATCACCGGCCGGTATTTCTGATCGGCCTTCTCGATATAATCCCAGGTGCGCTCACTTTCGACTACATGTGCGTCGGAATCGATGGTTGGCATGGAATTTACCTCCGTCCGCTGTTGCCCGCTTCTAGCGCGCCGTTGGCGCCACTGTCAATGCGGGGCGGGGATTATTTGACATAGCTCTAAAGGCATGATTCGTAGAGAATTTAGCGAAAGATAATTGCCATAATGGAACGATTTAAATTGCGCTTTTGTGCGCTGCTGTTGATGTGCATTGCCACCGTCGATGTCGTACGTGGAGCCGAAGAAGAAAAGCCACCGCGCCTGGTTCCCGTCCTAAAAATCGATGAGGATCTGGATAAGCGCACGGTGATCAAACCCTCCCTCATCCCGGGCGCCGGCGATGGTCTGTACGCTGCGGTGGCGATCAAGCAGGGGGATGTCATCGGTATGCTCGGCGGGCAACTGCGCACGGATGAAGATTATCCCGCGGGCAATTACTATCTCGCGTCCATCCCAGAGTGTGCCTGGGAGGAGACCAAGCCGTATAAATATCTCGACTCAAAACACTTCGGCGCCCATGTCAGCCGGATTAATTTCGCCCCGAAATCGATCAATGGCGTCGAAACCAATTTTCAGAATGCCGCGCTGCGCCAGATCTGTAATTACCCTTATGTTGTTTTTGTCGCACTTCAGGACATCGAAACCGGCAAGGAAATCTGGGCCAGCTATGGGCCGCATTATCACTACGATGCGTTTATGTACGAACCGGCGGTCCGGGAGTTCTTTTGCAATCAGGCTAAAATTGATTGCCGGGAAAGCTATGTTTTTGAGCCGTAAGGGCAAGGAGGCGATATGGAAGTGCTCGACATTCACCATCACTTGGGCGCGCTTAATGGCGGCAGCTTGCAGCAAGGCGACGGTTGGCAGGATCGCGACTACGCCAATCGTGTGCGCATTATGGAGGCCAACGGCGTTGGCGCCGCGGCGATTTTGGCGGCGACGGGTTATATTCAAGCCGACGGTATCAAAGACACCATGCGTTCCAACGACGTTGTGGCGAGCTATCGCAAACGCGACCCCCACCGCTTTCCGATCGCCTGCGGTATCGTCGAGCCGTTGCATGGCACCCGGTCGCTCGACGAGTTGGAGCGGATGAAACATGAGCTTGGTCTCGATGGCGTGGTCTGGCATAGCCGCTTTCAGGGCGTTGCGGTGGACCATCCGTTAATGCGACCGCTGCTGAAAAAAGTCCGAGAGTTGGGTTTGGTCCCGCTGATTCACACCAATGCCGAGTCCAATCTCGAGGCGGTCTGGCGCTTGGAGCGGCTCGCCGTCGAATTTCCCGACTTGACCTTTGTTTCGCTTGACGCCTTGACCACCAATACCAACAGCCAGTTGGCATTGGACATCGCCAAGCGCACCAAAAATATTATCTTCGATACCGCCCACGTACGCGGGCCCGGCTATGTGAAAAATTTCGTCGAAACGGTGGGCTCCGAGCGGATGATCTTTGGCAGCCTGTTTTACTCGCACCCGGCGAGCTACGACCATTGTGTATCATTGGAAGAGATCAAGAGCGCCAAGATCAGCGATGCCGACAAGGCCAACATCTTGGCCGGCAACGCCAAGCTGATATTCAAACTCAAATAGCTAGATATGCGACATGGAGGATAGACGAGCGAACCGGTATGAAACGACTCAATACAATAATTCTAATCACCTTGATCACCCAACTGATCTCGACGGCACCGTTGGCTTCGGCGGAGAAGGCCAAGGAATCGTATCCCCTGCTAAAAATCAACAAAGAACTCGACAAGCGCACTGAGGTCAAAAAATCGCTGATCCCCAACGGCGGCAACGGGCTATACGCCCGAGTCCCGATCAAGAAGGGCGAGGTAATCGGCGAGCTCGGCGGGCGGCTGCTGCCTGCCGACAAATATCCCCAAGGTAATCATTATATCGCCGCGCTACTTGAGTGCGCCCAAAAGCGAGCGCATCCTTACGTTTATCTCGACGCCAAAGACAACGGCGCCAACGTAAGCCGGATCAATTTCGCGCCGAGAAAAATCAACGGCCGCGACACCAATTTTCAGAACGCGGCGATCCGAAGGCTTTGCCAGCCGCCGTATTTTGAGTTTTATGCGCTGCGCGACATTCGAGCGGGTGAAGAGATATGGTCGAGCTACGGGCCCAACTACGACTACGACCGCTTTATGCATGCCCACGATGTGAAGGAGTTTTTCTGCCGCCGAGCGCAGATCGATTGCCGGGAAAAATACTCGTACGAGCATTAGCTGCTATTGTCACGAGCTGGTTTCGATCTCGACCAACGTTGCAAAAAATCATGTTTACCTGAGGTCGGGCTCGCTTGTTCATGGGTCAGTCAGGCTGTACGGTTCGCCTTGGCGTGGTAATTGGGGCCGCAGACGGTACGGACGATGCGGGGTTTGGCCATGAGACTTTGCTCCTGGCGAATAATTTCCAGGCCGCATCTACAACTCAATTGCAGTGACGATCTGCAAGAGTGCCAACGAATCGATCAAGCCCGACTCCAATTAGATTGTCCTAACGATCCCTCATA
>DASSGE010000652.1:0-5587 GCA_035693605.1 Binatia bacterium | reverse complement strand
ACTACGTCGTAGGAATTGCGGCTCGAGAAGGTCGCCAACATCTTGATGTCATGGCCGGCGGCGACGGCGGACAGGACTGCCGCGCCGGCGGTGCGGCCGATCTGGATGTCGCCCGACGCCATGCCGGTCACCAGCGTCGCGCCGCTGCGCAATAGCACCGGCTCGGACTCGATGCCGTATTTGGCGAAAAAACCCTGGTCGCGCGCCATCCACAGCGGCATCAGCCGCGGTGTCGTAGAGGCGTACCCGATGACGAGTCGGGTCGGTGCAGCAGCGGCGTAAATGTTAGAGTGAACGAGGAAAAGCAAAACTCCAAAAATAGCTGCGCGCAAAAGCTTGTTGTTTAATAGTAAGTAATTTGGATCTATCATCGAAAGTCACTCCTTGGCAGTGGATGGACTTCTAGCAGTCCCCAACCTTGAACTTTTAAACCCTTGAACCTTGAACAAATTTATTTCATCCCCTGCGCTGCGAAAGCTTTGTCGATGAAGCCGCTGTCGTCCAGCTTCTTGATCAAGCGCGCGTCATTCAAATCTTCGAGGTTCACGCCGCCGATCTTGGGATTCTGCACTTTCATCAAGCGCTGCACATGGACCAGGCTTTCGACCGTCGGAAACGGCTTACGTTCCATGCCGCGCAGCAGGTCGAGATAGCCTTCTTCTGCCGAAGTGGCATTGGTTTTCAGGCGCCGCATCAAGGTTTTGATCACCGCCGGTTTGTTCTTTGGTGCCAAGACATAGGCCAGCCCTTCGATTTCCGCTTTCAGCAAATTTTCCAATGTGTCGCTGCGTTGCTGCAAAAAGCTGCGCTGCACGACCAACGCTTGGCTTATAAATTGATACTTGAGATCGGAGTATTCGCCAAGGATATTAAAGCCCTTGGGTGTGAGCCGCCGGCTAAAGATACCATCCAAGATCGCCGCGTTAACCACGCCGGTTTCCAGGGATTGGACGGTGAGCGCCTGTTCGCCCATCGCCTGAAGTTGCATCTTGTCGCGCTGAACATCGAGGCCGAAGTGTTCGAGCCAGAATAACAACGCCATCCAGGTAGTGCCACCGATGCTCGTGAGTCCAATGCGCTTGCCGCGCAGATCTTCGGGCCGCTTGATGTTGGGTTGACTGATCAAGTCGAAGGTATTGCGGCTGCCGAAGGTGGCGATGATTTTCAAGTCCTGGCCGCCGGCAACGGCCGCCAGCGTCGCGCTGCCGCCGGTGCTGCCGACATGGATGTCGCCCGAGGCCAGGCCCGCGACCAGGATCGGCGCGCCGCGGATGAACACCGGTTCGACATCGACACCGTATTTATTGAACAGCCCAAGATCCTGCGCCACCCAGAAGGGCAGCGCGCGGGCGCCGGGTGCTGCATAGCCGAGAATGATTTTCCCGGGGGCGGCGGCGCCGAAGGCCGACAGAGTCCAAAGTAACTGCGCCGAGCTTAGAGCGAAGAGGATCAAAGTAGTTAATCGGCGACGGTCTTTCATTGAGTATTCTCCGTAATGGTAAATGCTTCTAGTTAAACGTCTGGCAGTTCTTGACGGAAGAGTCCACTCGAGTGAGTTGCCGCTACTGCTTCGCACTCAGCCCCTGTGCCGCGAAGGCTTTATCGATGAAGCCGCTATCGTCGAGTTTCTTGACCAAGCGGGCGTCATTGATATCTTCGAGCTTGACGTCGCCGATCTTGGGATTTTGTATTTTCATCAAGCGCTGCACATGGACCATGCTTTCGACCGTCGGCAGCGGCTTGCGCTCCAAGACGCGCAACAGCTCCAGATAGCCCTCTTCGGCCGCCGCGGCATTGACTTTCATGCGTCGCATCAAGGTTTTGACTGCAACAGGTTTGTTCTTCGGCGCTAAAATGTAGGCTACCCCCTCGATTTCGGCCTTCAGCAAGTTCTCCAATATGTCACTGCGTTGTTGTAAAAAGTTGCGCTGCACTACCAAGGCTTGGCTGACGAACTGCAGCTTGAGGTCGGAGTATTCGCCGAGGGTGTTAAATCCTTTGGGTTTGAGCCGCTGGCTAAAGATTCCATCCAGGACCGCGGCGTTGACCCCGCCGTTTTCCAATGACTGCACGGTCACCGCCTGTTCGCCCATCACCTGGAGCTGAATCTTGTCGCGCTGGATATCGAGACCGAAATGCTCGAGCCACAGCAACAACGCCATCCATGTGGTGCCGCCGATGCTGGTGAGGCCGATACGTTTGCCGCGCAGATCTTCCGGCCGCTTGATGTTGGGTTGCGACATGAAATCGAAGTTGTTGCGGCTGCCGAAGGTCGCGATGATCTTCAAATCCTGGCCACCGGCGACCGCAGCCAGCGTCGCGCTGCCGCCCGTGCTGCCGACTTGAATATCTCCCGACGCCAGCCCAGCGACCAGAATCGGCGCGCCGCGAATAAACACCGGTTCGACGTCGACGCCATACTTATTGAACAGCCCCAGATCCTGCGCCAGCCAAAAGGGCAGGGCGCGGCCCGGGCTGGCGTAACCGAGAATGATTTTACCGGCGGCGGCGCCGAAGGCCGGCAGATTCCAAAGTAACTGCGACATGGTCAGAGCCAAGAGGAGCAGAGCCGTTGATTGGCGAAGATGTTTCATTGCCCACTCTCCGTAGTTTCCATATGCCGACGCGAGCCGCACTGGCTTCTGCTACTGCTTAGAACTCGTGCCCTGAGCCGCGTAAACTTTATCGATAAAGCCGCTTTCGTCCAGTTTCTTTATGATCCGGTTGTCGATGACGTTGTCGATCTTGACCTCGGTGATTTTGGGGTTGCGCAGCGCCATCAGCCGCTGCACGTTGCGCATGCCTTCGGCGGAAGCGTAGGGCTTCCGGTCGACGGCGCGGTGCAGGTCTGCATAGCCCTCTTCGGCCGTCGCCGCGTCGATGCGCAGACGACGCATGAATGTCTTGATGACCGTCGGCTTATTCTTCGGCGCCAGCGAAAAGGCGATCGCCTCGACCTGGGCTTTCAAGAGGTTTTCCAGCATTTCGGGGCGTTGCTGCACATACTTGCCCTGCACAACGATCGCCTGGCTGGTGTATTGCTGCTTGAGTTCGGAAAATTCGCCGGTGATGTTGAAGCCCTTTTGTTTCAAGCGCCGGCTGAAGACACCGTCGAGCACCGCGGCGTCGATGGTGCCGTTTTCCAACGCTTGCATTTGGATCGTCTGGTCGCCGATCACCTGGATCTGAATTTTATCGCGCTGGTCGTCGAGCCCGAAGTGCTCGAGCCAAAGCATGATACCCATCCAAACCGTGCCGCCGATGCTCGTAACGCCGAAGCGTTTACCGCGCAACTCCTCGGCCTTCTTGATCGATGCGCGGGTGACGAGATCGTAAGTATTGCGGCTGGAAAAGGCCGCGAGCATTTTCAAATCATGGCCGGCGGCGATGGCGGCGAGTGTCGCGCTGCCGCCGGTGCTGCCGACATGAATGTCGCCTGAGGCGAGTCCCGCCACTAGTGTCGGTGCGCCGCGGATGAAAATTTGTTGCGAGTCGATGCCGTACTTGGTGAAAATGCCTTGCTCCTCGGCAATCCACAGCGGCATGACGCGCGCGCTCATGGCGGCGTAGCCGATAACGAGCTTTGCCGGCGCCGCGGCGAAAGCGGGTACCGTGTGCGACAGCTGGACAAAGAATAGAGTGAGGAGAGTCGCGGCGCATGTTCGGTGGTTTTGATTCATGGCGTGTCCTCCGTAAGAATCACGTCGGGACCGGGACGGTTTCCGGGCATAACCACCGTTTCGGAAGTCTCACCGCAGAAGCACAGACAGCGCAGAGTTCGGAATCCGTTAATAAAAGATTTCTAATCTCTGCGTCTTCTGCGCCTCTGCGGTCAAAATCGTCTCCCTGCTTTGGGTATAAGTCCAATGCGCGTTGCTTTGCGCTATTTCAAGCTCACACCCTGGGCGGCGTAGGTGCGGTCGATGAAACCGGATTCGTCGAGTTTCCGCATGATCCGATCGTCGATGACGTTCTCGACTTTGACGTCGCCGAGCTTGGGATTGCGCGGCTTCAAGATGCGCTGGATATTGCGCATGCCTTCCAAGGACGGAAACGGTCTGCGATCGACGCCGCGCAGGAGATCTTGGTAGCCTTCTTCGGCGCCGGCGGCATCGGTCCTCAGCCTTTTCATGAGCAGCTTCAACACCACGGGTTTGTTTTTCGGTGCCATGGCGAAGGCCAGAGCTTCGACTTCGGACTTGAGATAATTCTCGGCGATGTCACCATGGCGGGTGAGAAACACTTGCGGCACCACCATCGCCTGACCGACGATGGGCGCCTTGAGGTCAGAATATTCCCCGAGCATGTTGAAGCCCTTGGCACGCAGCTGCTTGCTGAACACGCCGTCGAGGCCGGCGGCATCGGCGATGCCGGTTTCCACCGCCTGCATTTGCACGATCTGATCGCCGACAACTAGCAATTGAATGTTGTCGCGCTGGGCATCGAGGCCGAAGTGTTCGAGCCAGAGCACGACGCCCATCCAGGATGTGCCGCCGATGCTGGTGACGGCGATTTTCTTGCCGCGCAGATCCTCGGCCCGCTTGATGTTGGGGCGGGCCATCAGGTCGTAGCTGTTGCGGCTGGAAAAACTGGCGATGACCTTAAAATCATGACCGGCGCCGACGGCCGCCAGCGTGGCGCTGCCGCCGCTGCGGCCGAAGTGAATATCCCCCGCTGCCATGGCGGCGACAAGCGTCGGCGCGCCGCGGAGGTAAACCTGCTGGCCTTGCAGGCCATTCTTCGCCAGGATGCCTTGCTCTTCGGTGATCCAAAGCGGCGCCACGCGGGCGTTCATCGCGGCATAGCCGATGACGACCTTGTTCGGCGCGGCCGCGCCGAATGCGGAAATAGTCCACAAAGAATAGATGGCTCCGGACAGGAGTGCGGCGAGTACAAAGCGAGGAGTACGTTTCATCGTAACAAAAAGTCCTTTCGGATCGATCTAATCACAAAGATCACAAAGTTCACATAAGATAAAGATTGAGTTTGCCGTGAGCGCGATGCGTCGCACTTTTATTTTGTGTCCTTGGCGTTCTTTGTGATTAAATTTTCTTAATCTCGAAACTGATTCAGCCAATGAGCGATGATTTCGACCATCTCTGTCGTGTGGCGGTTGTAGAAGTGGTTGGCGCCGTCGACGCATCGATACTTCGAATGGCCGCCAGCGGCGGCGACAATTTCTTTCGCGTATTCGTGAAAAAACGGCGCTTCGGCGCCGCCGGCGATCGCCAGTAGCGGGCAGCCGACGTTTTTCGCATGGGGCCGGCAGTCATTGCCGTCGTCTCTGCCGTATTTGTCCAGGTGCGTGCGCGCCGTGAAGAGTCCCGGATTGACGCCCACCGGCACCATCATCAGCTCTTCACTTTTCCCTTCGGCAACCATTTGCTCCGCCGTGGCGATCAGCTCGCGAAACTCCGGGTAGCGCTGGACACGCTCAGAATAAAATTGTTTTGGCGCCGAGCAGGCGACGATGCTGGCGATATCGCGGCGCCGCTGGGTGCCCTGGTAGATGATCGATTTGATGGCGCCCAGGCTATGGCCGATGAGAACGAAGCGCCGGTAACCGTGCTTCTTGAGAAAGTCGATC
>DASSGE010000651.1:0-2167 GCA_035693605.1 Binatia bacterium | reverse complement strand
TCAACACGGTGCTGGGCGAATTCAACATCGGCGCCATCGCCGAAGACGAATTAATGCGCTCGATCGAATTATTCGGCAGCGAAGTCCTGCCGGCGTTGCGCGACTTCGAACCGTACTGAAAAGAAGATCTATCTGCGCGAGAGATTCTTGATAAAACCTGACACTTCCAACTCTTTAATCAAACTATTGTCGATATAATTTTCCGGCGCAATGCCTTTCACCTGATCTTTCGGCAAAAAATCCAAGATCGCCTGCACCGACTCCGCCTTAACGTACGGCACTTCCTCCCAGACATTGACGAACGACCGATAGGCGCTGCGCGCAATATCCGCTGGTATGCGCAGATGCTTGGTCAGCGACGCGGTCGCCACTTCCGGCTTTTCCCGCACCAACTTCATCGCTTCGACAAATCCCTTCAAGAAATTCACCACCACCGGCCGTTCGCGCTGGAGATAACCGCGATTGACAATGATCGCGCCCTGGAGAAACGGTATCCGCTGGGTCGCCAAATCGACGAGCTCCTAGAACGCAGGACGCGGCGCCGAGGCGACGCCGGCATCGACTAATCCCTTATCCAGCGAAACAAAAATTTCCGGCAGCGCGCCATGATGGACAAACTTCATATCCTTGTCCGCCACGCCCGCCTTGCGCAGGGCCGCGCGCGTTGTCGTGTGCGTCGCCGAGCCCGGCGCGCTCACGCCGATGCTTTTGCCGGCCAAGTCCGCGAGCGATCTCATCGGCGAATCCTTGCGCGTCCAGATCGACAGCACGACATAATTGGATTGGGCCGCGACAAAAACCAGATCGCTGCCGCTGAGATTGGCTTGAATGACCGACGCGCCGGCGAAGTGACCGAGCTCAACGGTACCGCCGGCCAGCGCTTGAATCGGCGAGGCGCCCCGGCCATGAACGATCTGAACGTCGAGGCCATACTTCTCGAAAAGCCCCTGATCGGCGCCGACCCACACCGGTGCGTTGGACGCCGTTAGCGCGCTGTAGATGATTCGAACCGGCGCTTTGCGCGCGCCGCCGGTCTGTGCCGGAATCTCACCCGCACAGAGCAGCAACAGCGTGAGTAGGGCACCGAATCGCAAAAACATTCGAATCATGGATAAGCGCGGTAGATTTCCGATTCCGGCGGTATCTCCATCAGCTCGATGCTGTTGCCATCGGGGTCGGAGACAAATGCGATGCGCTGCTTGGCGCGGCCGATGAATTTGCGATCCGGTTTGGCACCCATCTTCGCCAGATGTTCCAGCGCCTGCTCCAAGTTGTCGAGAACCAGACAAAAATGAATGTAACCGATCGGATCTGGCGGCGATTGCAAGACATTCTTGCCTCCCGGGAAAAGTTCAACGCACTGCCCTTTGGCAAACTCTAAAAACATAAGCTCAGGGCGCTCGCCGCTCGGCCCGACGCGATAAATCACCTTGGCGCCGAATGCGTCGCCGTACCAGCGAATACTCTTCTCGACATCCGCAACCTTGAAGGCCACATGGCCGAAACGAAGACCATCGATTGCCATTTGCTTTATTCCTTTCCATTCCGCAAATTCGTCGCCATACGATCGCGGTTCTTGCTTAAGTTCGGCATAGTAATTATTCATCGTGACTTTTGTGCCATGAATGTCACGCGGTCCCTTCGACTCATTCCCGGGATCATTTCAACGAACTATCCAATCATCGACTCCGGGATCTTAAGCAATAACGTTGCTGGACGGCAAGCACAAAGAGTGACAATGCGTCGGCGCGCCTTGTATTAATAACCTGCCCGGAATCGCCACGCTCTCGAGGAGTACGTTCGATGGAGACCGAAGCCTCTATACGCTTCGATCATTTCGCCTGTCCGGTGGACGACCTCGTCAAAGCCGAGGATTTTTACACCAAGACATTTGAGGTGCCGTTCTTCGAACGGCGCCGTCTGCGCGTTATCGATGTCCGTGCCGGCACCTTGCCGCGAACTTTTTTGAACGTCGCCGGCAGCCGCGTCAGTTTGTTTCGGGCCGCGAACCGCTGCCCGAAGACAAGGAATTGCACGGCACTTCAGCGGTTGGCATCGGGGTCACAAGCGACGGCTTCGAGCGCATTCCCCGGCATTGCGGGAAAAGCCGACGGTCAAGTTCGACGGTCCTCTTTTACGCCGCTCACTTTGCTAACTTTAACGAGTA
>DASSGE010000650.1:0-2096 GCA_035693605.1 Binatia bacterium | reverse complement strand
AAATATTTGTCGGTTACAGCGATATCACGATACTGCTCGATTGGCTGGGTAATCGCTGCGGCATGGTGACGTTCCACGGTCCGATGGTGGCGATGGATTTTGCGCGCGGCCTAACTGGCCGCAGCGATGAACACTTTTGGGGAATGTTGAGCGGGCGCAATCGATCGTGGAAGTTGCCGTTGGGCGAAATTATTCGCCGCGGCCAAGTCGAAGGCGAGATGACCGGCGGCTGTTTATCGATGCTTGTCACCACGTTGGGAACGGCGCATGAGATTGACACCCGTGGTCGCATTCTTTTTCTTGAGGATATCGGCGAACGGCCCTATCGCGTTGAACGCATGCTAACTCACCTTAAGATGGCTGGTAAACTTGACCATCTCGCTGGTGTGGTGTTTGGTGATTTCACCCATTGCGAGGGCGAGGGGCCGCGCGATGTTCGCTCGGTAATCAGTGAGCTGTTTGGTCAAGCGCCGTATCCCGTAGTAATGGGCTTGCCCGCCGGTCACGGCGAGGAGAACCTTGCCTTGCCCTTTGGCGTTAAAATGCGACTGGACGGCGAAGACGCAACGTTGGAAATGTTGGAGTCGCCGGTTTTATAAAGCGCTACTCTCGCGACGAGACGCCAAAGTCAGCGACCGCCTCATACTCTGGAAACAAGTTTTATTGCCATGGATTTTCAACCGATCGAGAACGCTTTCACAGAAGCGGTCGCTCAAGGAGTGTTTCCTGGCGCAGTAGTGCTGGTGTGCAAGGACGAGCAGATCGTTTTCGAAAAAGCATTCGGCTATCGCTCGCTGTTGCCGCAGAAGAGTCCAATGCAGATCGACACGATTTTCGACCTTGCTTCGCTGACTAAACCCATCGCAACCACGGTGGCGATTATGTTGCTAGTGCGCGAAAAAAAACTGCGCATCGACGATAAGCTTACCCGAATCATTCCGATGTTTGGTGTGTTTGGTAAAAGCGTGACGACCTTTGGCCAATTGCTCAGCCACTCATCCGGATTGGCGGCCTGGAAACCTTATTATGAAGAGATTCTAAAGAGCGAAAAGGCAGGGCGGATCAATTTTGTCGTCAGCCGCGCCGCCAAGAGCTACGTCTTGGAGCAGATTCATCGCGATAAACCGCTAAGCCCGCCGGGTGCGCAGGCGCTCTATAGCGATCTCGGTTTCATGGTACTCGCGGAGGCCGTCGAGACAATTTCGAGCTGTGGTTTGGATCGTTTTTGTCAGGAACGAATTTTTCGACCCCTCGGGATGCGCTCAACCGGCTTTGTCGATCTTACTGAGCTGCGCAATCGACGCCTGCAACCGGTGGAAGAAATGATCGCACCGACGGAGAATTGTCCTTGGCGCAAAAAAATTCTTTGCGGGGAAGTGCACGATGACAACGCTTACGCCATGGGCGGGGTGTGCGGTCATGCCGGACTATTTTCGTCAGCGCGCGACGTTCACACTTTTCTTCTGCGCATGAACCACTGTCTGCAAGGCAAGGATGATTTCTTGCCACAAGCCGTGGTACAAGAATTTTTGACCCGAGATAGCTCGGTGCCGAATTCAACCTATGCTTTGGGCTGGGACACGCCGTCGCCAAGCCATTCTTCGAGCGGCACGCTATTTTCGCAGCGTTCCGTCGGTCATCTCGGATTCACCGGCTGCTCGATGTGGTGGGATATCGAGAAGAACTGTCACGTGATTTTGTTGACCAATCGAGTGCATCCAAGCCGCAAAAATGAAAAGATCCGCGATTTTCGCCCCCACGTGCACGACCTGATCATGAAGGCGCTCTTCCCATGAACGAATTGCCGGTGGCGGCAAGCCACATTCACCTGACTGCGATATGCGGCGTCGGCATGGCCTCTTTGGCTGGGCTTTTGAAGGCGCGCGGCTATCGCATCACCGGTTCGGACCAAAATATCTATCCGCCGATGAGCACCTATTTAGCCGACATCGGCATTCCTATCCTGAGCGGCTTTCGCGCCGAACATCTGCTGCCCCGGCCCGATCTCGTGGTCGTCGGCAATGCCGTTTCGCGCGACAATCCCGAAGCGCAAGCGGTCTTGGCTCAGGGCATCGACTACATTTCGTTCCCCCAGG
>DASSGE010000649.1:0-2246 GCA_035693605.1 Binatia bacterium | reverse complement strand
CGCTGCATGCTGCGCGAGCGTTCGACATACGGATTCGGTTTCAGTTGATCCGGACTGGGATTGGGGTTTTTAAAGGTGTTTCCTTAATGTCTTCGGGATGCAAAAATCCGCCGTTCACCTTGATCATACGATAGACCGTTAACCACCCTTGCAGCATCATCTTCAGGCACATCAACGACGCCGCGACAAGGTAAGTCTGGAGAACCGAATCTATTAGATTCATCGCGTTGTTTCGAAGATAGCTGGAGAAGAAGTAATCGGCTCCTACTCAGGATGTTTTTAACCACCAAAGGCACGAAAAACGCGAAATTGATTTACGGAAGTGATTCAGGTTTTTGTGTCGTTCGTGTATTTCGTGGTTGCGTGCCGGATCTCCTTACGCCGCTTCTTCTCGGAACAAGCCCAGGCTCTCCAACACCGGCCGGTCGGTCACCGAAAACACGATTGCCGGTTCTTTCGCCGATTTATTCTCGAACGAATGCCAGTTCCAGGACGGCACGAAGAAGCAATCATGGGCGCCCCAAGCGAGGTGCTTGCCGTCGCCTTTTTTCTGTCCGACGGTGGTGACACCGCTGCCTTGAACGACGTGATAAATGGTGCTGCTGGTGTGGCGGTGCGGCTTGGTCGATTCGCCCGGGGGAATCATTTGCACCCAGCAGCCGATGGTCGGCATCGTCGGCCCGCCGGTGATCGGATGCGAGTATTCGAGCAGCACGCCGTCATGAGCGTCGCGGTGGCCGGAAGCGGCGATTTCCTTGAGCGCGCGCTCGGTATCGCGCCATTTGTAATTGTACGGCAGCGCTGCATTGCTCGGATTAGCCAGGCGCGGCCGGATGGCGCCGTATTGCTGCCTGCCAAAACCGTCGGGCTTGACGATTGGCTGCGCCGGACCCTCGGCGAAATTTTCATGAAAGTTCGCGTCGAGATAGCTCGTGAGTTGAGCATCGAGAACGTCGAGCCAGACGAGATTTTTCTGACCGCAATTAAAATGATCATGCCAGGTCCAGTGTGGCGTGAGCACGAGATCGCCGGGTTCCATCAGCATCTGCTCGCCTTCGACGTTGGTATAACCGGTGCCATCGGCTTCCACGACGAAACGCAGCGCCGCTGCGGTATGGCGATGACACTCGGCGCGCTCGCCGGGTTTCACCAGCTGGATCGACATCTGGATCGTTCGGGTAGTGGATTTTCTTTGAGTCAGCGCCGGATTGACCAGCTGCACTGTGCGACGCTTGGCCGCATCGTCAATGCCGCCCAACTTGATGACCTCCCCGGACTCCATCAGACAAGAATGGATTACCGACCAGGGCCACAAGTGAGGCACTAAGTCGGGATTCTTCTCGCGCGGTTGCCAGTGTCCGCCGAGGGAATATTCCGCCAAGCGATTGTGAAGTGCGATCACCTCGGGTGTTTCCGGTACGGCATGTGCGTCGGCCATGTGTTTCTCCTCTTGCAAATTTCGTGGCTAATCTACCGTTAGTGCGCGCGGAGTGTCAACGCGCTGGTTTTATCCGCGTCATGGGTGAAGCGCTTTTATCATGCTGACCGCTGGTTTGACACCCGTGAGGCCATCGGTTACGGTTTTTGAAATCAATTTCGAGAGTAGAATTATCGAATGTCGACCCAACCCGCAGCACCGCAGTACAGGATCGAAGAGTATACCGTCAAGGAGCAGCCGTTTTATGTGGCGAGTTCCGATGAAGTGGAAATTTTCGAGGCGGCGTATCGCCAGCGCGTGCCCGTCTTGCTCAAAGGCCCCACCGGCACCGGCAAAACTCGCTTTGTCGAGTACATGGCTTGGAAGCTCGGCCAACCGTTAACTATCGTCAAAGACGGCGCCAAGGCGACAAACGGTGCCTCCAACGGAGCCGTGCCGCTAGTGACGGTGGCATGTCATGAAGATTTGACCGCCAGCGATCTGGTCGGACGCTATTTGCTCGATGCCGCGGGTACGCGCTGGATCGATGGCCCGTTGACGCGAGCCGTTAGGGTCGGCGGCATTTGCTATCTCGACGAGGTGGTCGAAGCGCGCAAAGACACTACTGTAATCATTCATCCGCTGACCGATCATCGACGGCTGTTGACCATCGACAAGCTCGGCGAAGTGGTCGAGGCGGCCGACAGTTTCCTGCTGGTGGTGTCATACAACCCCGGTTATCAGAACGTGCTGAAAGATTTGAAGCACAGCACTCGCCAGCGTTTCGTGGCTCTCGACTTTCAGTTTCCAGACACCGAGCGTGAGGCGA
>DASSGE010000648.1:0-4639 GCA_035693605.1 Binatia bacterium | reverse complement strand
ACCCGGCGACTATCAATCATTCGTAGCGTCAATGAATTTTACTCCCACCACGATCGCCGAGAACGTGAAGCTGAGGCCTTGGTCTTCGGTTCGAAAACTATCGTTTCGCGCCCTCACTCTCGCTCTGACGATCGGCATCGTTTCCTATCTGGTTCTCGTGCCGTTGGTCATGTTGCTCTACGCCAGCGTTAAGAGCACCGAAGACAAGCTGCCGTTCGAGTCGACGGTCATGACACTGTCCAATTACGTCGCCGTGCTGACCAGCCCGGCGACGCTGCCGATCTTTCTGAACACGATGCTATTCACCGTGGGGTCTTTGGCGGTGGGCCTGCCTCTGGCGATCTTATTGGCTTGGTTATGCGAACGCACGGCGATTCCTGGACGTAGCTGGATTGCCGCATTGATTCTCGTGCCGATGACGATCCCTTCGCTGCTTTCGGCGATCGCCTGGATCCAGCTCCTCGATCCACGCAATGGGCTCATCAATGTTGTGCTCCGCGGTGTGTTCGGCGTTGCGTCGGACATCGGCCCCTTCGATATCTATACGATTTACGGCATGTGTTTCGTTCAGGGGCTGCGGCTGGTGCCGTCGGCCTACCTGATGATCGCGGCGTCCTTTCGCGCCATGGATCCGTCCTTGGAAGAGCAGAGCGCCATGGCCGGACGCGGCATCGCCCAGACCACCATGCGCGTGACCTTGCCGATCATGCGGCCGGCGCTGCTCGCCGCGCTGATTTATTTTATTATCGTCGTCATCGAGTCCTTCGATATTCCAGGCCTGCTCGGTTTCACCGCGCGCATCCGCGTGCTCAGCACGGCGATTTATTGGGCGACCCACTCGGAAGTGGGGCTTCCCGATTATGGGTTGGCGTCGGCTCTGGGGACGATCATTCTCTTCGCGGCGCTGCTGCTTATGTGGGGCTATCAGCGCTTGACCGCGCACCAGGAGCGCTTCGCCACGATCACCGGCAAGGGCTATCGACCGCGTCAAGTCGGTCTCGGCCTCTGGTCGGCGCCGGCCGCTGCCTTCTGCGCGATCTATGTCTTGATCGCAGTGTTGTTGCCGTTTTTCATGTTGCTGTGGACTAGCGTGCAGCCATTTTACTCCACCCCATCGCTGGAATCCCTGGCGCGAGTGAGCTTTGAAGGCTACGCCAATATCTGGAATGACGGCAGCGTCGTGCGCGCCATCTGGAATACTGCGCAGCTTGCACTGGTTACTGCGACGGCGACCATCGTGCTCGCCTTGCTGGTCAGTTGGTTCGTAGTGCGGCGCCGGCGCGGTGACAACGGCGTGGCCAATTATCTGGCGACGGTATCGTTTTTACCGCAATGTGTGCCGAGCATCGTCATCGGCCTCGCATTTATCTTCGTCTATGTGCGGTTCCCGATCCCCATCTACGGCACGCTGTGGATCATTGCTTTGGCGATGACCACGCGCTATCTCGCATACAGTTCGCGGGCCACCACTTCGGCGCTCATGCAGGTTCACGGCGAGCTCGAAGAGGCGTCGCAAATGGCCGGCGCGCCGTGGACGCGCACCATCCGGCGTATCACCGTGCCGCTTTTGGCTCCGGCGTTGATCAATGTGTTTTTCTGGGTTGCGGTGCACGCGATGCAGGAGCTGTCGATGGCCCTGATGCTTTACAACCCGGACACGGTGGTGGTGTCGACGATGATCTGGAGTATGTGGCAGAACGGACGAACCGCGGATGCGGCGGTGCTCGGCGTCATGCTCACTCTGCTATCGGCAGTGTTGCTGCTTGGCGGCTACCTGGTGTCGCGCTTGCGTCGGCGGGCCGACAACTAAACTGATGCAACGAAGTGTGACGGCGGCCATCGTGTTTGTTCTCGTGAGCTTGGGTCGAGCGCACGGGTACACTTCCTGAACACGGTACTCAACTCAAGCTAGGATCGATTGTGATAAGCGTTAAGAATTTGGTCAAAGCCTTCCCCGGAGCGAAGGGTGAGGTGCGCGCCCTCAACGGCGTTACTTTCGAAGTTGGCAAGGGCGAATTGTTTACGCTCCTCGGGCCAAGCGGCTGCGGTAAAACGACGACGCTGCGCTGCATCGCCGGGCTCGAACAACCGGTGGCCGGCGAGATCGTGATCAAGGACCGCGCCGTGTATCGTGCCGCTGACGGCACCTTTGTGCCGCCGGAGCGACGTGAGATCGGCATGGTGTTTCAATCCTACGCCATCTGGCCGCATATGACGGTGTTTAAAAACGTCGCTTACCCGCTGGCCGGCGGCAACGGCCGCGACGACGTCAATCAGCGGGTTGGCGCTGTCCTCGATCGGCTGAGCCTGGGAAGGTTAGCCGACCGGCTGGCGCCCAATCTGAGCGGCGGCCAACAACAGCGTGTCGCTCTGGCGCGGGCGCTGGTCGCCCAACCCCAGGTGTTGCTGCTCGACGAGCCACTGAGCAATCTCGACGCCAAGCTGCGCGAGCAGATGCGCTTCGAATTGAAATCGCTGCAAGAGTCCTTCGGCATTACCACCGTGTACGTGACCCATGACCAGGAGGAAGCGCTGGCACTGTCGGATCGCATCGGTTTGATGCATGAAGGCGCGCTCTTGGAAGTCGGCAGCCCGAGAGACCTCTATATCCGTCCGGCGCACCGGATCACCGCCGACTTTCTCGGCACGGCGAATTTTATCGCCGGTGAAGTCGAGCGGCCGGGTAATGCCGCTTGGGACGAGATGTTGTTGCAGACGCCCGTCGGAAAATTCGCCGCGCGGCGCAGTGTCGAATGGCAGCCGGGCATGGCGGCGGAACTATTTTTTCGACCGGAGAGCATCGAGCTGCTGGAAGGCAATGCCGACCATGCGGCGGCGAATCACGGAACGGCCCTGGTCGAGCGCGTGACTTTTCTCGGCAACTCGGCGGATGTGATTTTGCGCAGCGCGGAAATACGCCTGCGCCTGCGCGCTCATCCAGCGCGGATTCCCGCAGTCGGCGCGAAGGTGGGTTTTGCAGTGCCGGCGTCGGCGTGCATCGTGTTTCCGGCGTGAAATGTAAATCCTTTTCCTCGCCCATTCCGACGGAATAGGGAAGGGCGAGTGATCATGTAGGGGCGACCGGCGGTCGCCTTCTTTGGGCTAGAAGATTTTGATGAGGAATGGATCATGAACTATGCAGCCGTTTCAATAAACAACGATCAGGCCAATCGAATAGAGTGGCGGCTCTATCTAAATATGCTGACCACCCGCGTCTTCGAAGAAGCGCTGGTGCGTTGGGAGCATGAGGGGAAACACTCGGCGCAGACCTTTCCAAGCAAGGGACAAGAAGCGATCGCCATCGGCACATGTCTAGCGTTGGAAAAAGGCGACGATGTGCTGCCGTCGTTTCGCACCCGCGGCGCGATGATGGGCATGGGGATCAGTATCGAGGAGCAGCTCCGGGAGTTTTTGCACACGCCGCTGGCGGCGGGCGATTCGCGCGACGCGCCGCATCATGCGTCATGGCCCGAGCGCGGCGTGATGCCGGGTTCGACGATGATCGGCGGCCATTTGGCGATGGCGGCGGGCGTGGCGCTGGCCAATCAGTGCGACAGCGTCAATAACGTGAGCGTGGCGTTCTTCGGCGATGGCACATTGGGTTCCGGCGACTTGCACGAGACCATGCATATCGCCGGTGCCTGGAGATTGCCGCTGATCCTGGTCTGCGAGAATAACGGTTGGGAAATGGCGACACCCTGGCCCAAAGTGCGCAAGCAGCGTTCTCTGATCCCCTATGCCGCGCCTTTCGGCCTCGCGACCCGCCAGGTCGATGGCAATGACGCTTTGGACGTCTATCACGCGGCGCGCTGGGCGCGGGCGACGGCGTTGGCTGGCCAGCCGGTGTTTCTCGATTGTCTGACTTTTCGCATGGGCTTGTATAGCTCGCATTTCGGTGAAGTTCGAACCGGCATCGAGAACGATCTAGCCGAGGCGGCCAAGCGCGATCCGCTACAGCGGTTGGGCGATTGGCTCATCGAAAACGGACAAGCGACAAGCGATGATCTTGACCGGCTCCAACTTGAGGAAGCGCAGCGCGTTGAAGCGGCTCTCGACACCGTAAGGAGTGAGAAGTAAGTAGTTAGGAGTCCAGGTCGGAAACTACTGACTCCTCACTGTTTACTCCTTACTTCTCAAACCTAGGAGCGAAGATGTCAACAATCAATTACCGCGACGCGGTCGGCAAAGCATTGCAAGAT
The DNA here is from genome assembly GCA_035693605.1 of Binatia bacterium. GTDB lineage: Bacteria > Desulfobacterota > Binatia > UBA9968 > UBA9968 > DP-20. Next base: position 440 of record DASSGE010000648.1, on the reverse strand, counting down.
TCGATGCGCGAGGACGCGCGGCTGATCGTTATCGGCCAGAATCTCGCGGCCCATGCATTGAAGCCCCTCGCTGACGCCTATGGATTGGATCGGGTGCGCGATTGTTCGATCAGCGAGAGCGCCATGGTCGGCATGGCGGTGGGCGCGGCGATGAAGGGGATGAAAGCGGTGGTCATGATCGCCTACGCCGACATCGCTTCGGTTTGTCATATGGCGATCGTGCAGAGCGCGGCTAAGCTGCACTACTTGACCAATGGCAGACTGCGTTGTCCGGTTATTATTCGCTTACCGATCGCGCGCTTTCGCGGCCATGGACCGGAGGGCAACGAGGTCGGCGCGTCGTGGTTCTACAACGTGCCGGAGTTGAATATCGCCATGCCGGGCTCGGCGAGCGAGGCATATTGGAGTTTTCGCGAGGCGCTCTTGCGGCCGACGCCGAC
>DASSGE010000647.1:0-2153 GCA_035693605.1 Binatia bacterium | reverse complement strand
GAGATAGCAGTAACTGCAATCCATCGGGCAGTTGCTGGCGAAATTAATGATGAAATAGTTGCAGCAAACCTGACCCTCGCTACCGGGACATTTTTTCAAAAACTCGCCTTTGTGCTTGGCCAAAAAAAGTCTTTTCTTGGCTGCGCCGAAGGCATCGCTCGGGAGGCTTGGACTCCGATTCGCTGACGCATTTTCGTCAACAAAGCGAAAGGGCACGTGTGGTAATGCACGGCGTAAATTTTTATATATCGGACTACTTTCGGAATCATACTCGACAATCACTTCTTCGGGTGAAAACTTTTTCATTAAGTCCGCCGTTAACTACACTGACTCGGGACTGCCCGGGACTCCGCCCAACAACATGAATATATCGCCGGTCACACTCGATTCGGCCGCCGCGGCTAACTTGTCGGCCAGCCGCTTAAAATCCTGCTGGTTGGTCACGCTGAACTCGATCTGCAATCGGCCGCTCTCCAATCCCGGCGGCACGGTCACGCGAATCTCCGGTTGAAGCTTAAGCGCACGAATCTTGACAAGCAGCTCATCTTCGGTTCGTGTCAAACGCGGGAAGCGCAATCGCCTGACGCATTCCTTGATTCTTTTTACCTTATCGGCCCGGCCGAGGCGCGGATCAGTGGCGATATCATCGACGACTTTACCGGCGAAAATTTCCCCCAGGGCGATGCCGTCACGCAAGGCGATTTCCTCGCCCCAATCCATCAAGTCACGCAGATGATTCTCGCTGATCCTGAGATCTAGAGCCAACTTCGCCAAAGCCGCGCGGTCCGCCTCCAGCCAACTAAGCCAGCGGCTGAGCGTCTGCGCATGAAAGCCCTTGGACTCCGCAAAACTGCGGAACGCGCTCTCTGACATCGCCGATCTCCCGGGCAAACTCGCTGAGCATCGCTTGGTAGCGCTCAGCATCTGCCGCTTTGCCGCGCTTGAGGGCCCCGCGCACCAACACGGCGACCTTGTTTTGCATAGCCCGCACCACCGCGGTGCGCCGCTCGCCGGCGATACCGGATCGCAGTAGCTTTTGCAGCGCGATCACGCGATACCGATCCATGCCCCACATCGAATGGGATAGCTGGTCGGCATGACCGCCATGCTTGATGACCAAAGGCTGTTCGATCAAGGGCACGGGATGATCCCGAGCGATGCGCAGCCAAAGGTCGTAGTCTTCACAAACGGGCAACGACTCATCGAAGCCTCCAGTGCCGTCGAACAATTCCCGGGTCATCATTGCGGCCGAAGGACTGACTAGACAGAGTTCTAAACTCAGCTCAAAAATATCTCCCGATGGCTTGCGATGTTTACGCCGTGGATTAACGCGAACCCCGTTGCGAATCCATAACTCATCGGTTTGGCAGATTCGCACTTCCGGTGAAGCCTTCATAAAACCTGCCTGGATCTTGAGCTTGTCCGGGTGCCAAAGATCGTCCGAGTCAAGAAACGCGATCAGTCGGCCGCGGCTTTGACGCACGCCAACGTTTCGCGCCGCCGACACCCCGCGTCGCTCTTGATAAAAGTAGCGCAACCCGGAAGCGAACTTAGCCAACTCCGTCGCGGTCACATCGGTCGAACCGTCGTCGACAACGATCAACTCTAAATCGCTACAACTCTGCGCCAATACCGACTGAACCGCCGCCCCCACCCTCGGCCAGCGGTTATAAGTCGGAATTATCACGCTGACGGCGGGTTCCATGAAAGTATTATTTGCTCAGAACAGCCCACAGGATCGCGACAAGGGTTCAGATGAAGCTTTCGACTTTTTTGAAGAACTGATCGGCCATCATTTTGGCCACGCCGTTGAGCATACGCTGGCCGACGCTGGCGATGAGCCCGCCAATTTTCGGCTCGGTGCTATACCTGAGCACGGTCTGGCCATTGCTCTCTTCGAGATCGATGGCCACGTCGCCCTGCATGAATCCGGGACCGCCCGAGCCCTCGCCGCTCAAAACGTAATGCGCCGGCGGCTGTTTGTCTTTGATGGCAACTTTGCCCTTGTAGGTGCCTTTGACCGACGCGACGCCGACCTTCATCACGGTCTCGTAGCGGTCCGGCGCCACTTCATTCATCGCTTCGCAACCCGGCATGCATTGAGCCATAATCTTGGGGTCGAGTAATAACTCCCAGACACGTTCCCGCGGCGC
>DASSGE010000646.1:0-7734 GCA_035693605.1 Binatia bacterium | reverse complement strand
GCGGATGTGGCAGCTCTTTTTGGATTTCTCCAAACAGTTACGGAAACGTGCGACGTCGTCCAGCGAAATAATATGATCCGCTTCGCCGAAAATCCCCAAGACTGGACAGTTAACCTGGCTGACCAGATCTTCGATCGGCGTAGGCCGCAATTCATTACCTTGCCATTCCCTACCGCCGATCGCGCCGTAAAGCACCACCGCGCCGGCAATATCGTTTCGCTTTGCCGCGAGCAGCACCGGCTGCCGACCGGTCTGACAGACACCGATGATGCCAATGCGCGACGCATCAACCTCTTTCAACTTCTTCAGGTAGTCCACCGCAGCATTGAGATCTGCAAGTGCGCCCTCATCCGTCAGATCGACTCTTTGCTCGCCGCGCAACACCGCTTTGCGATCGCCGGTGAAGCGATGAAACAAGTCAGGCGCCAAACCGACGAAGCCCGCTTGCGCCAACTTGGCGGTCAGATCTCTGGTATGTTGGTCGATGCCGTAGCGTTCGTGCAGGATGATCACTGCCGGCCGTTTGCCTTTGGCCTTGGGCAGCGCCCGCGCCGCGCTGATGCCGCCGCCAAATTTGATCATGGTTGTGGTGATCCCAGTTGGTTTCTTTGTTGCCATACGCTCAGCTCCGCTGGTTCGATGGTCGATTAGGTCGTATAAATGCCGCCAAGCTTATTCCTCGATGCGCGCGCGAGTCAAGTTAATCCAAACTTGTGTCGTGACCGGGTTGAACATATATTTCGGCCCATGAAGCTTAAAGACGGCTCGACCGTTGTCGCCGACCTCACCACCATTGGCCGCAAGAGCGGACTGCCGCGCACCGTCGAATTGCGTTTTCTATTCTTCAAAGGAAATTATTACGCCACCTCGACCAAAGTCCAGGGCAAACATTGGTGTCAGAACATGATCGCTGACAGCGCTGTTGAAATTACCCACAAAGGCGAGAAGATCCGATGCAGTGCAAAACTGGTTAGCGATGAAGCGCTGCGCACACAGGTGCTGACGCTGCGCGACTCGCCGCCGCAGTTGCAACGCGTCGTTTTCGAAATCATTCCTGCCCGTTAAACGGTCCTATGCCGCTTCGGATGAAAAAAGGTTTTCACCACGAATTGTCCATGAGCTAACGCCCGTCGACAGCGTGTGAAATTGAAGTCCCCAAGCGCGACACGGTTCCTCCCTTAATTCATCATGCCGGCGAAGGCCCGGGATCATCCACTCCCTCCCCTGGATGCCGCTTTCCCCGGCATGACGAAATTTCATCCTCGCTAGACATGCGAAGGCCCATGGACGCTTGGTGCTGAGTAAGACGATCGCGCTATAGCTAATATTTGTACGATTCGCTCAACTGTCCAACAACCTAGCTGCGGCTCAAGACGAACACACCGGCAACGATCAAGCTCGCCGCGACACCGTCTCGCAATGTCACCACCTCGATGCCTTTCAAGGTGAGATGAACTAAGCCGAACGTTACCAGCGGCGAAATGCGCCACATCGGCGATAAAATCGCCGCCGGCCCGTAAATCAGCGCGTAGAAGGTACACAGCGAGCCTAATCCTTCGGTGATTCCGGACAAAGTGCATAGCAGCAGCGCCGGTCGCGGCACCGGTTCGATTTTGATCCGCAGTGCGATCGCTTTGGCGAACAGCAGCATGAAAAGCAATGCGGTGACTTGGGTGATCATTGTACCGGCCACCGGTAAGTTGGCGGCATTGATGCCGATTTTCTTAAAGATCGGATTGACGCCGAAACACAGCGCCGAAATGATGGGAAACAAGAAATATTGCATGCGATCGACACTGCGCTCACCGCTCGCTTTGGTCTGAGTAATGACAATCATGCCGAATACGATCAAGGCTACTCCGGCAAAGATATGCCAGTTCATAGCTTCGCCAAGAAAAACGATAGCGAGAATCGCGGTGAGAAACGGCGAGCTGTTCTTGACCGAGGTCGCTTTCGATGCCCCGACCTTGTCGATGCCCTTATAGTAAAAAACTTTGCCGAAGCTCGCGCCGACAGCGCCAGCAAGGAAAAACGCCCAGAACGCCCGGCCGGTAAAATCGATCTGCCCGATCTCACCGGAATAAATCGCTAAACCGACCAGCAAAACAACCGAAACATTCTGCTCCACCAGCGTCGCGGTGCTGACATCAGTGTATTTCAGCGCGCGCTTCAGAAGCAGCGGGCCGATGCCCCAAAGCACACCGGCAAGCAGCGCATAAGCGATGCCGGTTTGCAGCTCAGAACTGAACATGAATCGAAGAACTTACTTCTTCGTCTCTTCCTTCTGTTCGGTCATCTTCTTTTCGACGGTTTCGACGCCTTTGACCATGCCTTCCATCATCTTCTGTTCTTTCTGCGCGCCCTGTTGAATCGCCTGTTTGGCCGCCTCGTCGCGCGCCGCCTGATCTTTCTTGTCGCCGCAAGCCGATACTCCCACGACCAGAGCGAAAAATATGATCACTTGAAAAGTCGTTCTCATGATTGCCTCCAACTTGAATTGCTGTCCGTCCAGTTAGCAGGAAGCCGGGTGTAGAAGCAACCAGCGCACTGTCTGTCCTTTTAACGTCGGTTTGTTATGCTTGCGCACACAATGAAGCGCTTCTCGTGCACATTTGTGCTGGGATTTCTGTTGTTGCTTTTTCATACCGCGGTCTTCGCGGGGCAAGCACCAAGCCGGCTCAAGATTGGCGGCACTCTCACCGTTACAGACACGGGCAGTTGGCGATCGGTTCACAAAGGCGTCGAGCAACGCAAAATTGCCCTCCTACGCTCCGAGCCCAACTACACACTGGAACTAAAGCTGCTGCGTTTCGATCCTACGATCATCGGCGCAAGGGTGCTCTCAAGCAGCGATCTGCAGATGAAAAGTGCCACGGCGAAGAGCTTCGTTGAAAAGAGCGGCGCCCTCGCGGCGATCAATGGCAACTATTTCGACGAACGCGGCCGACCGCTGGCCTATCTGAAGATAGCCGACAAAGAGATCAACCACACGGTTTCCAAACACGCGCTCTACACCGGAACATTTGCTATCGTCAATGGCCGTCCGGTGATCATGCACCGAGACGAATTTTCTCCGGCGCAAGCTAGCGAAGCGCTTCAGTCCGGTCCGCTGTTGTTGAATCGCGGCACGCCGGTGGAGACGATGCGCGGCCTCGGGCAGTACGCCCGCCGAACCGTGCTTGGGACCGACAAAAACGGCCGCGTAGTCGTTGCGGTTACCGATGCGGTGCTCGGCGGCTTGAGTTTCGTCGAGCTACAAGAACTATTTTCCAATGGCCAATGGCAGCTCGACACGCCGGAGTTATTGAATCTCGACGGCGGCGGTTCGGCCCAGCTCTATTTCAAGTCAGGCAGATTGGAAGAATCAGTGCCCGGCACTTCGGAAGTGCCGGTAGCGATCGGCTTCTTCGTCAAAGCCAACTGATTGTTTTTGAAACGCGGCGACGCCCAGAAAAATCGGGTGGCGCTCGCGCTGTTCGGAGCGAAGGAGTTCTACTCCAACGAGCTGAAAGCCTGGCGGCTCCAGTTGAGGGCGTCGGCCGGCAGTATGCCCAAATAAATTGTCCCGACCAGGGCGATGGCGACGGCGATATAAACGAACGGCGCTTGGCGAAATGATTTGCCGGCGCCGCCGCCTTCTTCCATGTACATCGCGACGATGACCCGTAAGTAAAAAATTACCGACAGCAAGCTATTGAGCACGCCGATGATGGCGAGATTCAACTGGCCGGATAAGACCGCCGAACGAAATATGTAGAATTTGCCGGTGAACCCAGCCAACGGTGGGAATCCGGCCAGCGACAGCATAAAGAGCGACATGGCGATCGCCAAAAACGGCCGCTTGAATCCCAATCCGGCAAAGTCGCTGTATCCATCGCGCGCCTCGTCTCCCTCAGCCATGCTGGCCAGGACAGCAAAGGCGCCCAGCGTCATAAAGGAATAGGTGAGCAGATAGAACAGCAGCGGCAAGCCGCCCCATTCCGCGCCGACGACGATGGGGATCAAAAGGTATCCGGCGTGGGCGATGCTGGAGTAGGCCAGCATCCGTTTGACACTATGTTGCGTGATCGCCAACAAATTGCCTAGCGTCATCGTGCCGATGGCGATGATCCAGAGCGGAAAAACCCAATCGCTGTCCAACGGCGACAGCCGATAAAGCAGGATGCGCCCCCAGGCTGCGAAAGCAGCCGCCTTGACGGCCACCGACATGAAACCGGTCACCGGCGTCGGCGCGCCGTCGTAAACATCGGGCACCCAGAAATGAAACGGCACCGCCCCGACTTTGAAAGCGAAGCCGATCAGCAGCAAGAAGCCGCCGCCGATTAAATAAATCGGCCACTCGGTGGGTTGGTCGAGCAGATACGCGGATATCTGGGTTAAATTGGTCGAGCCGGTGGCGCCGTAGATTAACGCGATGCCATAGAGTAAAAAGCCGGTGGCGAAGGCGCCCATTAAAAAATATTTCATCGACGCTTCGCTGGAGCGGCCATTGGAACGCCACATGCCGGTAAGCACATAGACCGCGATCGACATGGTTTCCAAGCCGAGAAAGAAAACCATCAAGTCGTTGGACGCTGCCATAACGATCATGCCCGCAGTGGCGAACAGAACCAGCGCGTAGAATTCGCCCTCGCGGATGCCAGCCTGCCGCACATACTCGATCGAGGTAAGAATCGTCAGCGCCGCCGCCAAAATGAAGATCATGGCGAAAAACAACGCGAAGCGGTCGAGCATGAAGCTTTCGTTAAAGGCGCTCTCTTGCCTGCCGCCGAGCAACAATACGACTTCGGCGGCGGCCAACCCAAGACCAACAAGACTGTAGAGAGCTAAGACGCCGCGCGACTCTCCGTCCTTGATAAACAGATCACGCACGGTGACCACCAGCGCGGTAACGAGCACTTGCACCAGCGGTAGCAGCGGTACGAGATTAACGTCCATCGTTCTTCTGCTCTCCGCCCACGGCAGGCTGGCCCGTCAAGGGTGGTGGGTTGGCAAAGATGCGCTTCAAATTAATCTCCACCGCCGGCTGCATGACGTGTAAAAACGGCTGGGGATAAACGCCCATGTAAACGATCAGGAATATCATCGGCGCGAGAATCAAAATTTCCCGCCCGTTGAGATCTTGCAGCTTCTGGTTCTCCGGGTTGCTGAGCGGTCCAAAAAGTACCCGGCGAATCATCCAGAGCATGTAAATCGCGCCGAGAATCACACCCGTGGCCGCCAATGCGGTCCAGCGCGGCGCCACGTTAAAGGAGCCGAGCAAAATCAGAAACTCGCCGACAAAGCCGTTAAGTCCCGGCAGTCCGATGGAAGAAAATGTCACCACCAACAACAACACCGAAAATATCGGCATCTGTTTCCATAGGCCGCCGAATTCAGCGATTAACCGGGTGTGACGTCGATCGTAAATCATGCCAACCATGAGAAACAGCGCGCCGGTGGATAAGCCGTGATTGAGCATTTGATAGAGACTGCCCTGCACACCCTGGAGGTTGAGTGCGCAGAGGCCAAGCATGACGAATCCTAGATGGCTGACGGAAGAATAGGCGACCAGTTTTTTGATATCGCTCTGCATCATCGCCACCACCGCCCCATAGATGATGCCGATCACCGACAGGGCGATAAGGTAAGGAAGCAGGGCGATGGCCGCTTCGGGAAACAGCGGCATTGCAAAACGGAGAAAGCCGTAAGTGCCGAGCTTCAACAGCACGCCGGCAAGGATCACCGATCCGGCGGTCGGAGCTTCCACATGGGCATCGGGCAACCAGGTGTGAAATGGAAACAGCGGCACTTTGATCGCAAACGACAGTGCGAAGGCGAGAAAAAGCCAAAACTGTTGCTCCATCGGCAAGTGCAAATCGTAAAGTTGTAAAACGTTAAACGTCAGCACTTGCGTCACCTGAGCGTGACGCGTGGCGAGATAGATGATCGCCACCAGCATGAGCAAGCTGCCGGACATGGTGAAAAGAACGAATTTCAACGCTGCATAGACGCGCCGTGTACCGCCCCACACGCCGATCAGAAAGTACATCGGAACCAGCATGACTTCCCAAAACACATAGAACAGCACCAGATCGAGCGCCAGGAAGGCGCCGAGCATGCCAGTCTCCAAGAGCAGCATGAAGATCAAATACTCTTTGACCTTGTCACGCACCGACCAGGACGCCAACAGTGCCAATGGCATTAGGAACGTGGTGAGCAAAACCAGAAAGATGCTGATGCCGTCGATACCAATGATGTATTGGATGCCGACCGCCGGCATCCATGCCATCCGCTCGACCATTTGCATCTCGCCGTTAGTGCCGTCGAATCCCTCGAAAATCTTCAGCGACCAGAGGAAGGCTATCGCGCTTGTGGCCAATGCTACCGTGAACAATCCGGCCGACTGTCGCCGCGGCAAAAACAACAGCGCCGCCGCGCCGATTACCGGAATGGCGAGGAGCACAGTCAAATCTCCAAAGCCGGCTGCGATCATGACAGTTGTCCGAGATAGTAAGCGAGCAGTGCCAGGGCACCGACCAGGAACATCGCCGCATAGTGCTGCACGTTGCCGGTCTGCAGGCCACGCCAGATTGTGCTAAAACCGCGCGCCGTGGCGGCCACCCCATTGACGGCGCCATCGATCACCCAAGGATCGACTATGCTGGCAAAAAACTGCGAGATCGCCGTGAACGGCCGGACGAAGATAAGGTCATACACTTCGTCTATGTAATATTTATTGAGCGAAAGATCGTAAAGAAGGCCGCGGGGTTTTTGGCTATCCTGCGTTCTCGGCTTACCGTACATACTATAGGCGAGATAGATCCCCGCTGCGACTACGGCCAAGGTTACAAAGGTCACCGACAATTCAGTGCTGACCGCGCCATGATGCGCTTGGGCGCCGAAGATCGGCTCGAGCCAATGATCCCAGCGGCTGCCCCAGAGATATTCCGGCGCGCCGAGCCAACCGGTAAAGATCGAGCCGATGGCAAGGATAACCAGTGGCCAGGTCATGACGGCCGGAGACTCATGCAGATGTGATTTAACGTGGGCATCGGCGCGGCACTCACCGTGAAAAACCATGAAAAGCTGGCGGAACATATAAAAAGCGGTCATCCCGGCGGTGATCAGTCCGAGCGCCCACAGAACGATCGCGCCGTGACTGAAGGTCTGCCAGAGGATTAAATCTTTGGAGAAGAATCCGGCGGTGAATGGCACACCGGCGATCGCCAGGGTAGCAACCACGTAAGTCCAATAGGTTTTGGGCATTGGCCCCTTGAGCCCGCCCATTTTACGCATGTCCTGTTCGCCGCCGAGAGCATGGATAACGCTGCCGGAACCTAGGAACAAACAAGCTTTGAAGAAGGCGTGGGTAAAGACATGAAAAATCGCCGCACCGAAGGCGCCCATGCCGACGGCGAGAAACATGTAACCCAGTTGGCTGACGGTCGAATAGGCCAAGACTTTTTTAATATCGTTCTGAGTCAGCGCGATCGTCGCCGCAAAAAATGCCGTCGCCGCGCCGATCACGGCGATCAGCGCTAAGGTCGCCGGTGCCAAGGCGAAGAGAAAGTGCAAACGTGCCGTCATGTAAACCCCGGCGGTCACCATCGTCGCGGCTTGGATGAGCGCGCTTACTGGCGTCGGCCCCGCCATGGCGTCGGGCAACCAGACAAACAGCGGTATCTGCGCCGATTTTCCCGTGGCGCCTATGAAGAGCAGAAACGTGATTAACGTGATGGTGCCGGGTTGCAA
>DASSGE010000645.1:0-2073 GCA_035693605.1 Binatia bacterium | reverse complement strand
GGCACGCTCGAGTTCTTTGGCAACCAACGGCCCGCCGCGCCCATGGCATGGGGTTTTCCCTTCGACATCGTTCACCATCGCGAGCAGATTTCCACCTACCTGCGGCCGATGGGACAATACATCTGCAGGCGTAAACCCCCGAATAAGGGCCTAACCCTTCGCTGGAGCGGATGGCCGCAAGAAGCAGCGGCCACCGCTCAGCTCAATCTCGTTTGACGAAAGCCATTATGACTACGGCGAACGACTGGCACGGCATCATCGCATCCGGATCGCATCTATCGCCGGATGTTGCCCGCCAGCTTCGGGATGCTGGTTTCGTTGTCATGCCTGGTCCCGTCATTACAGGCGGAAACGAACAGCTATCAGAGGCCTACGATCATGCGGTGGTCACGGCCGCTCCTGTTGATGTGCATGTTGGCAGGACTGGGTCTTCGACACGCGTAAGTGATTTCGTCAATCGAGGGTCGGAGTTTGATGGGATCTACATTTACCCGCCACTATTGGCCGCTTGTTGTCAGGTCATTGGCGGGCCCTTCAAGCTCAGCGGCATGCGCGCGAGAACGCTCCATCCCGGCGCACCAGCGGAACGGCTTCATGTGGACGTCAAGTATCGAGGCAATGGCTGGCCATTGGTTGGCTGCATTCTGATGGTTGATGCTTTTGATGCCGAGAACGGAGCTACGCGCTTTGTGCCGGGATCTCATTTGCAACCACGAGATCCCAGTGAGGTAACGAGCGATCCACAAGACCCTCACCAGGAAGAAGTCGTCGCTTGTGGTCCAGCCGGGTCAGTCATAATCTTCAATGCATCGGTATGGCATGGCCACGGTGCAAACCGGTCACCCAGGCAGCGGCGTTCGATCCAGGCTCACTTTGTCCCGCGACAGGCTCAAGCATCGCCCGACGATCACGCCCGGCGCATGGGTCCGGACACTTTGCAGCGGATCACCGATCTCGCGAAATATGTTTTGAACATTGAGTCGTCTAACAAGCCCATGCTCCCGACGTGCGAAGACGCACGCGCGTGATGAGCGGCGTCGGGCGCTTTGAGGAGAGCAGTGATGGGAAAACGGCGTGGGCTTTAGGGTGAGGTCATGGGAAGCATAGTGAACAAAAGAAATTGAGAGCGTTTTTTGTCGGGCGCGGGGTCAAGCGTTGCGGCGCGTTATTTTTTATGTTCCAGAATGTCTCCAGGCTGACAATCTAAAGCTCTACAAATCGCATCCAAAGTAGATAAACGAATGGCTTTTGCTCTTTCGTTTTTCAGTATGGAAAGATTAGCCATCGTAATGCCGACTTTCTCTGCGAGTTCGGTCACGCTCATTTTCCGCTTGGCCAACATGACGTCGATGTTAATGATGATTGCCATACTGCTCCCGTTTACACCGTTAAGTCGTTCTCTGATTTGATATCCACGGCATTCTTCAAAATCCGCTCAAACATCGCCGCCGCAGTGGCAATCACGATCGAGCCGAAGGCGATGACGAGGCGCATGACTACTCCCGGGGGCCGGTCATCTGGGTCGCTAAACGGCATGAAAACGACGCTCACTGCAACAAAACCGATGATGGCAATAGCGCAAAACTTTATGGTCCGCAAAGCATTTACAGCCGCTGGTGAGAACACCTTGTTATGTCCGGCATATCCCACCACCTTGAATGCCTGATAGAGCGCCATGAAAAATGGAATGGATGCGACATACGCAAAGGCCAGAAAGGGATCCTTAAAATAGATATCAAAGAGCGTGGCGTGCGCATTTCTACCCTCGAGGTGAGGCTCCCAAAGCATGAGGATAAGAGCGACAATGCCGGTGAGCATGATTACACTCTGAAGAAATATTGTTGAGCTTTGCTTCATAAATAACACCTCACAGTATTTGATTTCGAGAGCCTTATCCTGATACGGTAATTATCGTTTGTCAATATATTATTATTGTATAGCAATATAATTGTACTGTATTACGTTCGGTGGGCATAGGCGAGCCCAGCCCGGGCTTGCAGGGGATTGGCCTTGGGCGCCTTAATCAAACAACTGCGGTTTCTTCATTTTCTGGGGTCGGTGTAAGATCGGGTG
>DASSGE010000644.1:0-2174 GCA_035693605.1 Binatia bacterium | reverse complement strand
AGCTTCCGGCGACTCCGGGTTCTTCTCAGGCGGCTCTGATGGAACCTGACCGTTGTTAATGTCGGTATCTTGGCTGAGAACCAAACCAGCACTTGCCAAGCTGCAGGCGAGAACGATTGCCCCCACCAGCGGTGGTCTGCCATTCATCGCAGCTATTTTAATATATCCTTCAACCGCTCGACCAGGGGTTTGTCCAACAACAGAAGATCTTTCACGTTTCGTTCCAATTCTTCTCCAGAAGCGGGATTGATTTCCAATCTGGCCTTTTTCGCCTCGGCGAGCAGCTCTGGGTCGCGGATCGCCTCCAGGAAACTCTTGCGCAGGATTTCGACGAGATTCTTCGGAGTCTCGGGGGGCAGCAGATACGGCCGCACCGCGGCGCCGTGGCTTTGCGCCACAGCGACAATCAGCTTGCGGTTTTCATCGCTCTTGGCGAGATTCATCGCCAGCGGCAGTTTGGGCAAATCGGCGTGGGGTTTAGCCGAGATTTGCGCCAGCATGACCGCTTCACCGCTTTCCAATTCCTTGCTCCACGTCGACTTCAGGGACTGCCATGAATTGCTCAGCCCGGCGACCTCGCCGCTGTTGAATGCCAGGCGAATCGGCGCTGTGCCTTTGTAACCCGTAACGACCTGAATCGGTACGCCGAGCGTCGCTTCGATGACCTTGGGAATATCGTAGGTGCCGTCGCCCGGCGCGATCGCGCCAAACTTGATCGGCGTCTTAGAACTCATCCACTGATCCATGCTGCTGACGCCGCTCGCCTTGGCGACTGTCAGGACGAAATTATCCTGCGCCGGCACGCCGATATATTCGAAACGCCGGGCATCGAACTCGATTCCCGGACGACCGAGCAGTTGCTGTAAGAACTGCCCGCCGACGAAATGACCGATGGTCAGGCCGTCTGGCTTGGCGACGCGATACATATGGTTGGCCGAAAGCAAGCCGCCCGCGCCGGGCATGTTATCGACGATGACCGTCGGAGTTCCCGGGATGTGTTTGCTAAAGTGACGCCCTAACAAGCGCGTGTAAGTATCGTAGCCGCCGCCGGGGGCGGTGCCGACGATGATGCGGATGGTCTTGCCTTCGTAGTATGGCGCGGCGGCGTGAACCGACGGCGACAGCAGCAAGGCGGCGACAGCGAAGTAAAAAAGATTGAATCGAGCGCGCGAAATCATTTAATACACTCCCATGAAGTAAACATTTGACTCGTTCGTCTCATAACAAAAGCCGACCTACGCAACAAGAGCAAATTGTACTCGACGCCTCAACAACACCCGACTATGCTCGGCGGCAACTCGCGAAATGGCAGCAACTTTCGGGTGCTTGATACATTCGATGGCGCATCCGCGAGCCCTGTGCAATTGGATCATTCAACGACCAGCTCAGTGCTTCATATTCGTCTTTCCTATACGGCATATTTGAGAAATCAATTTGACCAAAAGGACAATTGTCCACTACAGTTGCCGGATTCTAATCGCTTACCCAGGGCTGGTCTGATGCATTCGAAACTGACGCAGTATTTTGAGCGCCGCTCAAGGCTTACGGTGGTTTTGATCGCCATCACACTCACGATTTTGCTGGGTGCGCTTGATGTAGCGACCAGCATCGAGATGCATTTCTTGTTGCTCTACCTGGTCCCGATCTTTCTCGGCACCTGGTTTGTTTCCCGTGATGTGGGCGTGTCTTTGGCAATCTTTGGATCGCTCGCTTGGTCCGTCGCGGATTTTTTAATTGGTCGAGCCAATTCCTCGCCGTGGATCGCCTACTGGAACCTGCTCATGCGCACCGGTGTATTTGTCGCTTTTGCTTTCACCCAAGCATCTTTGAAATCCAAGCTGGACGAACTGTCCCATCTCGCGAGCCGTGATTTTCTCACCGGTCTGCCCAACGGCCGCGCCTTCTATGAACTTGCCGCCAAGGAGATGAGCCGCGCATCTGGACTGGAACCGATGACATTGGCTTGCATTGACGTGAGCGGCATACAGTCGGTCAATGAACGGCTGGGCTATCCAACGGGCGACCAGGTGATGTGCGCCATCGCTCATACGATTCGTCAGACCGTCGCGCGACCTGATCTCGTCGGCAGATTGGCAGGAACCACCTTCGCGCTGCTGTTGCCCAAGACCGCTTCAAGCGGGGCAAATGTCGTGCTTGAACAGCTGCACGACGCG
>DASSGE010000643.1:0-3550 GCA_035693605.1 Binatia bacterium | reverse complement strand
CATACCGTTGCCGCTGTTGCGCGCGTTTCAGTCCGCCCAGCCGCATATCAAAGTGATTCAAGGCTACGGGCTCACGGAAACCTCGCCGATGATCACGCTGGTCGATCCGGACAAAGCTGAAGCCAAGATCGGCAGTATCGGCCGGGCCGTGCCGGGCGTGGAAGTGCGCATCGTCGATGAAAACGACAAAGAATTACCGGTGGGCGAGGCGGGCGAGATCATCACCCGCGGACCCCATGTCATGAAGGGTTATTTTCGCCGAAGCGATGCCACCGCCGAGCGCATCCGCAACGGTTGGCTCTACACCGGCGATGTCGGCAAGGTCGAAGCGGACGGGTATTATTACCATCTTGGCCGCCGCGATGACATGATCATCACCGGCGGCTTGAACGTTTATCCCGCCGAAGTGGAAAATATGATTTATACCTATCCCGGCGTGCAAGAGACCATCGTCTTCGCCATCCCCGAAACCAAGCGCGGCCAAGTGATCGGTGCCGCCATCGTGCCGCGGCCGGGAGCCGCCGTCGTTGAAAAAGAGCTGCTGACTTTCTTGCGCAGCAACCTGGCCAATTTCAAAGTGCCCGACCGCATCGTCATCCGCGAATCGCTGCCGCGCACCTCGTCGGGGAAAACAATCCGGGACGCAGAAACGCTGCTGGGAAATTAGTTCGAAGTCCACCACGAAGAGCACGAAGATCGGAATTCTGGCCGCAAAGAACGCAAAAAAGAAATCGGATTATCTCTCGTAGAGGCGCCAAGGCGCAAAGGCGTGAATGAAATGTCATTTCGACCCCTTCGCCAAGCTCAGGGTAGACTCCGGGAGAAATCGCTTCTGGTTCCCCTGCCTCTACTCGGGATGACGGGCCTTGCCCGTCACTTAGCGTCTTTGCGCTCCTTCGACTTTGCTCAGGACATGCTTTGCGGGAGAGACTCCGAATCCGATTTCTCTGTGTCCTCGGCGTCTTCGCGGTAAATTTCTTATTATGACCACCTGGCCGGCCGCGCCTGCCGAACTTCCGGCGCTTGACCGCACAGTCCATGTCTGGTCGGTGCGGCTCGATGATGCGAGCGTCGATCTCGACAGTGGGCGGGAGTTGCTCTCGCCGGATGAGCGCGAGCGGGCGGCGCGCTTTCACTTCGAACAGCATCGGCGGCGCTATCTGATCGCTCATATCGCGCTGCATGAAATCCTCGGCCGCTATTTGCAAATTGACCCGGCGACGCTGTTTTTCGATCTTGGCAGCAACGGCAAGCCCAAGCTGCCGACGGCGCTGGCAGCGTCCGGCGTTGAATTCAATCTTTCTCATTCCAACGAAATGGCACTGCTGGCCGTCAACTGTATCGGCGAGCTCGGCGTCGATATCGAGTACGTCAAACCTGACTTCAAATTTCAGGAAATCGCCGAGCGATTCTTCACGGCGAAAGAAGTCGCGGCAATGCGCGGACTGCCGCCCGATTTGCAGCGCCAGGCATTTTTCAAATGCTGGACCAGCAAGGAGGCCTTTCTCAAAGCCAAAGGCACCGGGCTGTCGGGCAAGCTGGACGAGGTGGAGATAACTCTTACGGCTGCCGAGCAAGTACAGATCGGCGCGGATGTGCCGGGTTGGTCTTTAGCTGGATTGGATCCAATTGCAACTTATGAATCTGCCCTTGTCGTTGCAGGTCCGCAAGTACCGATCCGCTGCTATAGTTGGCAGTCGTGGTGACGTAACGGTTCGAGTAAGCGAATAGCGGAGCCCTCGAATTGTTCGTGATTTCCGGCGGCGATCCAGAGCGGCGTCGCAGAGCCGCAACGGCGATCTTAGCTGGCGATTTTGGCTTGACCTGTCAGGGAGGACCTCTTACACTTCGGACTTCATGCTCGCCGAAGTTTTTAAGCATCGCTATCTAATCGCTGGCGTCGCGTTTTTGCCAGTGGCTGTTATGTTGACTCTCTTTGTCAGCGGACGAGAAAATATTCGCCTCCCTTGGATCAAGGGGAATATTAGAGCGGAACCTTCGGGCGCTGATAGTATCGCGAAGATGAAAGACTCGCTTGCTCAGGATCGGCGCCAGCTTGCCGAATTGGAGCGAGAGCAGTCGACCTTGCGTGCTGAGGTCATTAGACAGCGCAAGCTATTACGGGATAGCGAGATTGCCAAAGAGCAGCTGCAACAAACCGAGCAGGCGTTCGTGGCAGCGCTCAAGCGCGTACACGCGATGCGTTACACCGTGACGGAAACCGACATCGCCATTACTGAGGCTATTCTTGGCGAAAAGGTTTTGCGCATGCCCGTCTTGCCGATTGGCGGCTTTAGCCAGACTGCGGAACTCGCGCGTTTCAATGGACCCGTGAAGTGGTCGATTGCCGAAGCGCCAAAGGTCGAGAAATTTTTTTCCGAGTCATTTGGCCGCCGTTTGCCGATTACGGCTCTGGGTCAATCGAGTACCCATAATCGCTTAGGTTTCGACCATCGTGATTCTATGGATATCGGACTCCATCCCGACAGTGGCGAAGGCCAAGCGGTGATAAAATATCTGCGTAAATCCGGCGTCCCTTTTCTCGCCTTTCGCACCGCTGTGCCTGGTGCCGCCACCGGGCCGCATATTCACGTCGGCCGTCCCTCGGGACGGCTAGTTAACTAGGCTTAATTATCGACTCTTCTGTTAGCGCGCGGCGTAGCCTTCTAATCGATACATTTGGCTGAAGAGTCCTTAAAGCTTCAATAACGTTTGTCGACCTTTCTCCGAGTGTGTGATTGTTTTTTCTAAGCGGAACGACGTTACGCTAGTACGAAGGATACGGCCAGCGTGATCGCGCTTTGCGCGGCAATCTAATTTGCTTCAATTCCCAATTTTCGCAGCAGGTCTCGGATATGATTAACCGGGATGGCGTAGGAAATGCCGCTCGGTTTCTGAATCACGGTTTCTTTGCTCTCCTGGACGAAGACTTTGTTGATTATACCGACGACTTGGCCAGTCGCCGGATCGTAAAGCGGACTGCCACTGTTGCCAGGGTAGGCTGTGGCGTCAAGTTGGAATACGTTGTAAGGCGCGGTGAGGCGCGCGACAACGTTTTTCTCCAGTAGTTGAGCCGACAG
The DNA here is from genome assembly GCA_035693605.1 of Binatia bacterium. Classification (GTDB taxonomy): domain Bacteria; phylum Desulfobacterota; class Binatia; order UBA9968; family UBA9968; genus DP-20. The sequence continues at coordinate 470 of DASSGE010000643.1, read as the reverse complement.
CTGAGGTATGGCGATGGGGGAAATCGCCGAAACGATGCCCCGGTGCGTCACCGCATTGAGGCCCAAGACCATGCCGATGGGAAAACCAGTGAAAGCGTAAACGTCGCCTTCGCGCACTCGTTGCGGAGTTCCCAAAATGACCGTCGGTAGTGGGCGCCCGCTCATCTTCAGTACGGCAAGATCATGATCTCGATCTTCAGCCAATTTGGTGGCTTCGCGTATTTCCATTTGATTCATGTTGCCGGTGAAAACCGCGATCAATTCTCTTTTCTCAGCGTCAATTTTATCCGGCAACACATGCGCATTCGTAATGATATGAAGTCCGTCGCCGACAACAAATCCCGTGCCCCGGAAGATCGAAGGTGGACGGCGGGTTTTCTGAAATGTACCAATAGCAACCACAGCCGGTTTAACTTTTTCGATCGTATCGGGGAGAGAATTGCCGTCGGCCGCATGACTTGTACCTGCCG
>DASSGE010000642.1:0-5393 GCA_035693605.1 Binatia bacterium | reverse complement strand
GAATCGCCGCCGAAACGCCAGCCCTGCCTGGCGAGCAAATCCACTCGCTAAAAGAGGCCAAACGCAACGTTTTTTATGAACGCCAGCAAGCGCTCAACGCTACCTGGTACGACCTCGACATCGAATTAGTCAGCCAATTCGTCAACAAGCTTCATCCCGGCCAAGATCCGCAGACGGTCCTGAGCCAAACCTATCATCTGCTCGACAACTCCCGCGCCATCCCGTGCCCGAATATGGCGGCGTTGTTGCTATTCGCGAAAGATCCCACGCGCTGGCATTCGCGCGCCGGCATAGACTTCGTGAAATACGAAGGCAACGAACGGCAGCATGGCGCGTCGCTCAATGTCGTCAAGCGCATCCGCTTTGAAGCGCCCTTGGTGCGCTTGATCGACGAAGCGGTGGGCCGGATCAAGGAGCAAATTCGCGAGCGCACGATCCTGCACGACCTGTTTTTTCGCGAGCGCTTGGAGTACCCGACCTTTGCCTGGCAAGAGGCACTAGTCAACGCCGTCGCCCATCGTGACTACTCCCTTGCCGGCGCGCCGGTGGAAGTCTGGATGTTCGACGATCATATCTGCGTGCGCAGCCCCGGCCTGCCGCCGCCGCCGGTCACTCTCGAACATCTTCGTATGCAGAAAAGCATTCACTTCTCACGCAATCCATTGATTGTTCGGGTCCTCGCCGATCTTGGCTTTCTCCGTGAAATGGGTGAAGGCGTACCGCGTATTTATCAAGAAATGGAATCATACGGCCTGCATCCGCCTGAGCTTTCCGCCGAAGGATTCGTTTTTACCGTGACCCTGCGCAATGCGCCGGTGTACGACGAGGCTACCTTGCGCTGGCTTAGCCAGTTCGCCAACAATCAGGTAAACATGCGCCAGCGCCGGCTGCTTGCCTACGCCTATTGCCACGGCAAGACCTTCTCGACCACCGAGTATGAGCGAATCGCCGAGGTCGACCGCGACACCGCCTACCGCGACATTCGGCTGATGGTAAAAAGCGGGATTGTCGCGCCGCTCAAACCGAAAAGCCGCAGCTATCGCATCGTCGAAAAACTCTAAGCGACTCAGTCGATGGACTTTTCCCAGCTCATGGGTCTTGCTAGCGGTCATGTCGAAGCGCGCATTGTACAGTCCGCTGTTGAACTGAATATTTTCGATGCACTTGAACCCAGGCCACTCTCAGCGGCCGCCGCGGCTGCCAAGCTTCAGCTTGACGAGCAGGCTTTTGAACTGCTGGTCAATGCGCTTGCCGCTCTCGGACTGCTGCATAAACTCGACAATGAGTTTGCTCTCACCGACATTTCCCGTCGTCATCTGGTGCGTAGCTCGCCGCACTACGTCGGCGGCATGATCCGCTTCGACGCCATGCTCTGGCGCGACTGGGAAAAGCTTCCCGAGGCGATTCGTACTGGTTTACCAACGCGTTCGCCGAACATGTATCAAGCAGATCCGAGGGAAACTCAAGTCTTCATCGAGGCCATGGATTCGCTGGTGAAAGCCCGTGGCGACACGGAAGTGCTAGCTCAGGTCATCGATTGGTCCAACATCGGCACGCTTCTCGACGTCGGCTCCGGACCGGCCACCTACCCGATAGCCCTCTGCCGAAAATTCCCTCAATTGCAGGCGGCCATCATCGACCTTCCGGCGACTTTGAAGATCACCGAAGGTTTTGTAGATGCTGCAAATCTATCGGCGCGTATCCGGTTAATAGCGGCGGATTACCGTCGCGATCCGATTCCGGGAAAGTACGATGCGATTTTTCTATCGAACATCATTCACGGCGAGAATTTCGCACGCAACGCGGCGCTGATGGGCAAGCTGGCGGCGAATCTGAATCCCAGCGGACGATTGATAATTAAAGACCACATTCTCGGCGTCAACCGCGCCGAGCCTGCGGTGGGTGCGATCTTCAGTTTGCTGATGCTGCTCACCACCGACGGCGGCCGCTGCTATAGTTTTGCCGAAATTGAAGGTTGGATGAACCAGGCGGGACTCAACCGCGTCGAGCGAGTCGATCTGCCGCCGCCGATGACGTCATCTCTGGTCATCGCTTCATCCTAGTTAGTTCCGCGAAGAGATGTGGTAAGCTGTTAAGTATCAACTAGTAAAGGCAAGGTATCCGCCATCGACGAGCAAGAACTAAAAGCCAGACAACAAGCGGTCATCGATAATCTCAAACCAGCGTGCATCTGTAACAAGATTCGCCGCGGCACCGTCGCCAAAGCGATTCAATCCGGCGCCAAGACCTTCGAACAGATCAGCAAACGCACCGGTGTCGGTACCGGTCCCTGTGGCGGCCGGCGCTGCGGCTCCCTGGTTCGCGGCATGTTGGGCGAGCCGGTGACCACTTGCAACGACTGTGGTTGGCCGGTGTTAGTTGGCGCGGTCTGCCCGCGCTGCGAGTACGCCAAACAAGAGAGCTAAACTTTCAGCGACACAGGGTGGGCAGATTGCAAAAGTCGACTATTTCTTCAGGCTGGCCGCCTTGCGCATGAAACGTTTGCGCTGATTGAGGCATGCCTTCTTTTTATCTTCACCAGGGTCTTCGGCGCGGCAACCCTGGCACGACGGGCAGATCCAACCGCCGCAGGTGCACCGTCCGCCGGGTTTACCGGCCAAGCCCGGCTTCGTATTAAAACTCTTTTGACACCGAACACAGACAATTGCTGATGTCGCATCGAGGATCTCGAGATCCTCAGCGGGCGCAATGCAACGCGAAGATTCGCCAGTGACGACGACGCGATACTGGAAGGCCTCCTTCGATAGCGGCCCATCCAACAGCATGCCGGCTCGAGTGAAGCACGCCTTGATTGCCGTGGTTCCTTCGATCTTGCCTTCGTATCCCTTATTCTTGTGGCGCACCACGGTGCCATCGCGCAAACTAATCTCACGCTTTTCTTCCATAGATACCTCGATACCTCTTTCCCTTATATGACCCGCCGAAAATTGAAGCTACTGTTGTTTCGAAATTCTGCCGCCGATCACCCATTCACCTGCCCGGGCTGGTTACGACCTACGAGCAATAAATATGCACCTCATTTTCCTCGATGCGGCGGCCTCGAGCAATTAATTTGACGATACTGCATATATTGCGGCTTACGTCCGTGATCCCAGCGGCCGGGTAGCCATTTTTGATGTAGCGGCCGATGAATTTGTCTTCGCCCATGTCGATGATCTGAAGATAATCCTTGTTCTCACCGCCATCAAAGTAATGCTTCGTTCCCGGTGCCGGGCTATCGAGTTCGTTTTGTAACGCCCTCGAAATCTTGATCCCCACGAACAAAGACTTTGTGTCGTCAACCATCCCCCCGCTCCCTTCAAGCGTCAAATCCTTACACCGCGCACGGACTAAGCTGCCCGCCACCACAATCGAACGCCCAATCGCCCGCCTGCGCGATCAGCGACCGCGCTGGATAACGGCTTAGTTGGAAATTTTCAATGCAACGCCAAGGGGCAACGCGCTATCACCAACACTCACGGCAGTCGTCAATTTTTCCAACTCCCATGACGAGACCTTCTCCGTCGAAACCGCTTCCTTGGCCGCAGCATCAGTCTTTTGGTTTGCCGCAGGCGACTTGATGATGTATTTGACGTTGCTGCCGTCGATCAGCGTGACCGAGAGAACCAAATCCTTCACCTCTTGGGCGCCCAGCGTTTGCAAAGACGCGATGCGATTCAAAGCCACGGTCTTATCTACAGTGTAATTATAAAGCCAGATGAACGAGCCAGCGGTAGCGATCAGCAGCAACCACGCGTACTGGCCAATCCGCTGCTGTCGCTTTGTGACATTGGCACGCTGGCGGTCGAAAAACTGGCGGAAGGTGTCTCGTTCGATGGTCAGGCGTTTGGTCGGATCCTGTTCGGCAGAACTAGGCGGTTGATCGAAAGATAATCCGATGCTGTTGAGCACCATACCGATTATAATCAAAACCAGGGGCACAAGCACGATAACGATTGGATGCATAAATCTCCCTCCGAATGCGGATTCCGCAGATATAGGAAGAGGGAGGAGTGGCAAAACCAGGGAAATCTTGCGGCGAAGTATCGACGCCGCCATCATATCTTAGAGTCTTTGTCCCCGGTCTTCGACCTCTTGCGCGTTATTAGGATCAAGACATGACTATTAAATACTCTATAGCAACGCCCGGCGCGTAGCAATCCTGAGTCCAAGGCCTAATCAATGCGACTGATCTGAGGATCGCATTCACAGACCGATTGCAATGGTTCGTTTACGAGTCTATACAAAATGCCCATGGTGATTCGCTACGCAACCGCAGTTGTAACCCTTGCGGGAATACTTGCGCTTGTGTCCGGTCTGGCTTTCTGGGTCGGCACTGCGACAGCCCTTGTGCCAATGCACATGCTGCTGGGCTTTCTAACCGTGGCGGGATTGTGGACGATCGGCATTGCACAAGCCCTATCAGTCGGGGGCAGTTGGTTTCTGGCTACCCTTGCAGTGGTGGTCGGTGCGCTGACCATCTATGTCGGCATGAGCCAAGTAACCATGCTCTCCGGAGAACATCACTGGCTGGTGCAAATCAGCCACTTAATTCTCGGCCTTCTAACTATCGGCGTCGGCCATATGGCTGCCGCGCGCCAGCGTCGCGCCGCCGCGCATTGAGGCCAACCAGCCGACAGCTTACGACTGGAAATAATACGCTGGAAATCTAAACCGTCCAGCTTTCCAAGTTATACGCCTGTTCCCAAAACAAATACTCGTAGCGGCTGCTGAGCATGAACAACTGCGCCATGCGCATTTTCTCGGCGCCATTCGCCGCCGCGCCGAGTCGGTCCATCAGGCGAATTTGCTCACGCACCGGCGTCCAGAACGCTTTCGAAGCGTAGGTTTCGATCCACTCGCGATAGATCTTCGGTTTCGCCGGTCGGCCCCTGTACAGACGCTTGCCGGTCTCGCCATAGATCCAATAACACGGCAACACCGCCGCGACCAACTCGCCCAACGTTCCACTCCGCGCCACTGATTGTAAATGGTCAATGTACGCCTGCGTGTGCGGCCCCTTGGGCACCGCGTCGAGCTGTTTACGCGATAATCCCAAGGTCTTGCCGAAGCTCGCGTGAAAACTGCGCTCGACTTCCACCGCGCCCAAGGCATGGCGACAGAACAATTCCAGGATCTCCAGATTCGGCGACTTGGCGCCGCCCTGGCAAAGTACCTGGGCGAAGTCCAGCAGATAAACATAGTCTTGCAAGATAAAGTAGGTAAATCGATTCATCGGCAGACTGCCGTCCTGCAATTCCTGCAAAAAAGGATGACCGTCGATCGCCCTCCAGATTCGCTCGCTGCGCTGCCGCAGCTGCGCGCTAAAGATTTTTGCCATGGGCCAGGATTAGCGAAAAATCCTTGGGAAGAAAAGCTGATGCAGCCACGAA
>DASSGE010000641.1:0-4182 GCA_035693605.1 Binatia bacterium | reverse complement strand
CAACGGTGTTTTCCCAGGTCGCTTTCATGAATCGTCCTTTCGATCTAACCGATTTCAATTACCGGCACAACGAAATTTTGCGAACATATAGGGGTAATGTGCTTGGTACCAATTACGAAAGCTCGGCCGCACCAGCTGCTTGTCGGTGGCCCACGACGCACCCTTGACGACAAAGTGCTTGCCGTCGAAAAAGTCTTTGGAATAGTCCGGATAGGTCGTCATGTACGGGGTGAAGCCCGGCAGCGGTGCGAACGGCGTGTCGGTCAACTCCCAGCCGTTGCCGATGAGTTCCTGGAATCCCCACCGGCTCGCCCCGCCGGGATGTGAACCTACCGGTTGCGGCGTCCACGCGAAAAAATCGAAATTGCCGTTGCGTGACGTCGGTTCGCTGTCGCCCCACGGATACCTCGACTCACGCTCATCAGGCCCGTAAAATGCCGCACGGTGATACTCGGCTTCAGTCGGCAAACGTAAACCGCGCCACGTCGCATACGCGCGCGCTTCCGCCAAGCTGACGTAGACCGGCCAGCTCGCCACTTGTTCGAGCGGCAGCAAATCAAACATGGCGCGATAGCACCAGTGATCATCGCGCTTGAGCCAGCCGGTGGGATGACGTTTCTGCTCCAGCTCTTTCCAGCGCCAATCCGCCGGTCGCCAATAGCGCGGCGACTTATAGCCGCCGGCGGTGACGAATTCGAGGAATTCACCATTGGTGACAGGCCGGCTGTCCATTTGAAAAGCGGCCACGTCCACGCTGATCTCGGTAAACTCGTTGTCCCAACCGAATGCGACTTCGTCGAAACGCGCTCCCAGGCGGGCCTTCCCTGCAGGAACGCGAACGCTTTCCCGCGCGATTGCAGGTCCGAAAGCGTACGGCGAAAGCTTGCTGGGTCGAAACTTGGCGTCGGGCGACACCTGTTGCATCATGTACATCAATGTCTCTTGGTGCATGTATTCATGTTCCAAGATTAATTCGAAGACGCGCCCCCCTTGAGCCAGTAAATAGGTCGAACGGCAATAGGCGATCGCCTCAGTCGAGTCCAAGAGCGCGAGGCGAACCTTGTCACGATATTCCTGCGTTGCGCCGAGACTCGGCCAGCGATCGGGCACTTCCGGATGCCAATGGCATTCGCCTGTGTCGATATCCGGGTCGATGCCGCGACAGAACAGCTCGTCGAAATAGCTATTGAACGATGGCCAGTTGAGAATGCCGCCGCACACTTGGTTCCAAGAAAACGCCGGCAAGTGACCTATATAGAAGATGAACGGATGGCGCCAAACAATCGGTTTGGCGAACGTTTGGCCGGTCCCCACGAGCGCAAATAATGCATCGGAACGTTTCCAGGCAGCGAGCAATCTCTCCCGCAACTGCTCGGCGGCACTTTGAACGTGCCTTCTTAACAAGAGTGCCATAGGGCAGTCCTCAACTCATTCATCCTAACTATATACTAAATAGGAAATGGCTATGGAAGACCGCGCAGAAAGTTTTCCGTGAAAGAATTGCAGTTTTATTTTCGTTTGAGGAAATCGCGGAAGGTTTGGGCGATCGGATGGAGCGGCCGGCGGCTGTGCCAGACCTGGTAAAAGCCGCGCTCCATCTTGAGGCCGCGAATCGGAACTTCGACGATGTTGCCGTCGGCCAGCTCATGTTGGATCGAGATGCGCGACAATATCGAAAATCCGTACCCAGCCATCAAGGCTTCTTTGACCGCTTCGGTGCTGCCGAGCTCCATACTGATGTTCAAGAGATCGTGGTCGGGGGTTTTGCGCTTAGCCAAAAGCTGTCGCAAGGAATCCAGAGTGCCTGAGCCATGTTCACGCGAGATAAATTTTTCACTGCGCAAATCGCCGACTTCAATGCTTTTTCGCTTGGTCCAGGAATGACCTTTGGGGACGGCCACGACCATCTCATCGTCCCAGATCTTTTCGAACGTGAGCCGGCCATCACCGCCTTTAAAGCCGACGAATCCGATTTCTACTTTTCCTTCGGCCAGTTCATTGATGATACCGGCGGAATCGCCAATGCGCAGAATCGGTTTGACCTTGGGATATTTTTTGGTGAATTCGCCCAATTTCTGCGGCAGGATATACTCTCCAGGGATACTGCTGCCGCCGACCCAAAGCTCGCCGCTGAGTGTGCCGTGAAACTGTTCCACCGCAGCGATGGTTTCACGCTTAAAACTGAGTAAATTTTTCGCCCGTTCCGCAAGCATCAAACCTAATGGGGTGAGGCTGACTTTTCCGGGAATACGGTAGAGCAGCTTGCCCCCGACGGCGTTTTCCAGCTCCTGAACATGTGCGCTCACAGTTGGCTGGCGCAATGACAGCAGTTCAGCCGCTTGGGAAAAACTTTTATGCTCGGCAACCCAGTAGAAAATTTCTAACTTATGGAGATCGAGATCGGCTTTGTTTTTAGCCATGGACGCTGGAACCGGGGGTAGATCAGGGAGCGCCTCCGCTCTCGAGCGGCGCGCTCCCTGAATTGTGTGTGCAATTTACTTACTTAAATATTCCATGACCTCGGCAGGATGAGCACCGGCATCGGCGACAGGTATCCAATGTTTCTTAACTGTCCCGTCGGGGCCGATCAATGCGGTCGAACGGATCGTTCCCTCCGACACTTCGCCTTGGGCGTTTTTGCGCGGGCCCCAAGCACCGTAAGCTTTCATGGTATCTTTTTGCTGGTCGGCGAGGAGAACAAAAGGCAGGTTAAATTTACTGATGAATTGGTTATGCGAATCGATGCCATCCGGGCTGACACCGACAACCACGGTATTGGCTTTCGTTACCGTATCGATAGCGTCGCGGAACCCGCACGCTTCCTTGGTTCAGCCAGGTGTATCGTCTTTCGGATAAAACCACAAAATAACGTTCTTGCCGGCGTAATCGGCCAGCGAATGCTGCTTGCCATCGCTCCCCGCTAGGGTAAACGCGGGCGCCTTTTGCCCTTCAAGTCCTGCCATTAAGCACCTCCCTGTTTAAGATACTGTCTGTCTATCACACCGCTAATCTAACTATCAATGAGTGACGGCGAGCACTCCGCATTGTCAACGCGAGCGCTAGACGGTATATTTTCGCAACCATGGCAAAGCGATCATTGCTAAGCGATTTGCAAGAACGCCAGGGGGCGATTTTCGCCGCACAGGATGGCTGGCTCATGCCGGAACATTTCGGCGATCCGGTGAGTGAATACGAATCGGTCGGCAAATCGGCCGGTCTTTTCGATCTCGCCGACCGCGCCATGCTCCAGTTCACTGGCGACGATCGGTTGTCCTATCTTCAAGGGATGCTCTCCAACGATCTGCGGTCGCTCCAGGTGTTCGACGGCCAACAGGCGGCTATCCTCACTCAGCAAGGCAAGGTGATTGCCGATGTCCGGGTGTTGTGCTCATTGAATTCTTTTTACCTCGATTTTTGGGAACCGCTCAAAGAAAAGATCCTAAATCATCTGAGTCGCTACCTGGTCGCTGACGACGTGGAGATCCACGACCCCAACGAGCAGTGGAAGATGCTTTCGCTTCAGGGGCCGAAAGCGCAGGTCATTCTCGACGCGTTGTTCGCTCGTGCCGAGCTGCCTGAGCATGCGCATCACCATGGCATGGTGCAATTCGACGGCAGCCCGGTGTGCGTCGTGCGCGCCGACCGCAGCGGTTACGACGGCTTTGATCTCGTCATCCAAAGTTCGCAGCTCGCGCGATTAGCCCAACGGTTGATTGAATTGGGAGCAGCATGGGTCGGTGCGCAGGCGCAGAACATCTTGCGCGTCGAGGCCGGCATGCCTCGATATGGCAGCGATTTTTCCGATGATAATCTACTTCTTGAAGTCGCCCTCGATAACGCCGTGAGCTTCAATAAAGGCTGCTATCTCGGTCAGGAAGTCATCGAGCGTATCCGTTCGCGCGGCCACATCAATAGAAAGCTCTGTGGATTGCTGCTCGACGGCAATACGCCGGTAAGTCCCGGCGACAAGCTCCGCGCCGGTGATAAAGACGTCGGTCAAATCACTAGCTCGGTGGTTTCGATTGCACTTCAGAGACCGATCGCTTTGGCTTACGTCAACAAAGATTTTTGGACCACGGGTACGACCCTGTCCGTGCATCACCGCGGCAGCGAAATCGGCGCGACGGTGACAGCCAAGCCGATTGTCGCGGGCCGGCATCGGGCCACTTGAAACCATGCTTC
>DASSGE010000640.1:0-3108 GCA_035693605.1 Binatia bacterium | reverse complement strand
TCACCACGTGGGTAATTCGGATTCGGAAAGTAGCCGCAGGCATGCAAAAGACGCAACACTTGCGAATGCGATGGAACTTCGCGTTCTTGGCGTCTTCGTAGTGACTTAGCGGTTTCAGCCCAGTATGCCTTCGTCACAGGAGGAAAATAGAATGGAAATTCCCCAAATACAGATTCACGAAGCGAAAAAGAAACTCGATGAACGGAAATGTTTGTTCGTCGATATTCGCGATCCCGGCTCGTATCAACAGGCGCACATTCCCGGCGCCCTGCATTTGCACGACGGTAACGTCCAGGAATTTTTGCAGAACACGGCCAAGGATCAACATGTGATTGTCTACTGTTATCACGGCAACAGCAGCATGGGCGCCACCGGCTATTTTCTCGAGAACGGCTTTACTAACGTGGCGAGCATGATGGGCGGCTTCGAAGCGTGGCGGCAAGTCTACGAGCAGGAGCCGGGATAATTCGCCAGAGGGTCGCGGACAGCATAGTTCAGGAGGCATTCATGGCAGTCGTGATCGGCAGCGGTGACTTTCGTTATGAGGTGATCGAAGGCTTCGGCAAACTTCCCGATGAATGGACATTTCACGAAGTGGCCGCGGTGGCGGTGGACGGCAAGGATCAGCTCTATTGCTTTACCCGCGGCAAACATCCGGTGATTGTCTTTGATCGCGACGGCAATTTTCTGCGCTCGTGGGGCGAGGGCGTGTTCAAGCGAGCTCACGGCGCGACCATGGGCGCCGACGGCTCGATTTATTTGACCGACGACGGTGACCACACCGTGCGCAAGTGCTCTCTAGATGGAAAAATCCTTATGACCATCGGCGTGCCGGGGAAGTCGGCACCCTATCAGAGCGGCGAACCGTTCAATCGCTGCACCCATGTGGCATTCTCACCGCAGGGAGATATCTACGTCTCCGACGGCTACGGCAACTCGCGAGTGCACAAATATTCGCCGGATGGAAAGTTATTATTGTCGTGGGGCGAATCGGGCTCCGATCCAGGGCAGTTTAACATCGTGCACAATATCGTCACCGACAAAGACGGCTGGGTCTATGTCGCTGACCGGGAGAATAACCGGGTTCAGGTGTTTGACGGCAATGGCAAGTACGAAACCCAATGGAACAACATGCACCGGCCCTGCGCGCTTTATATGGACACGACGAAAAACGATCCGGTCTGCTACGTCGGCGAGCTAGGTCCAGGACTGGGTGTGAATATGAATGCGCCCAATCTCGGCAATCGGGTCGATATCTACGACAAACACGGCAAGAGACTGGCGCGCTTGGGCGATATCTTTGCCGGCGAAAAACCCGGCCAGTTCATCGCGCCGCACGGCATCGCGATAGATTCGCGGGGCGATATTTATGTCGGCGAGGTGTCCTGGACGATCATGGGCCAGCGCTTGCAGCCGCCGCGCGAGCTACGCAGCTTGCAGAAGTTGAAGAAGTTAAATTAGCACGAAGAGATTAACCACAAAGAGCACATAGATTGACCCCCACCTTCGTCCTCCCCAGCGTTGAGAGGAAAGAGGAGGGGGATTGGCCGCAAGGAATGCAAAGGTCACAAATGTTTCGGATCAATAGAATCCGAACTTCGTCGTGATATCTGAGCGGAGGTTATGACGATGCAAAGCAATATCACTCAAGAGCGGGTGCCGATCCATGGCGATGCGGGGCATTGGCTGCATATCTCGCAGAGTCCGCGCCATGTGCGGGTGTTTTTTGGCGGCGAGGTCATTGCCGACAGCAAGCGCGCGAAGCTTGTCCGCGAGGCGGAAGTATTGCCGGCTTATTATTTCCCCAAGGAAGATGTGCGCACTGACCTGTTCAGCGCGACTACGCAGAAATCCGATTGTCCGGTCAAAGGCTCGGCCGCCTATTGGTCGATCCATGCCGGCGGTCGGTCGGCAACGAACGCGGTCTGGAGTTACCCCAATCCATTGCCGGCAGCGACAGAGATAAAAGATTGTTTCGCGTTCGAGTGGCCGAAGATGGACAAGTGGATGGAGGAGGAAGAAGAGCTCTACAAGCATGCGCGCGATCCCTACAAGCGCGTCGATGCGTTGCCGAGTTCGCGTCATGTGCGCGTGGTCATCGACGGGCAGACCGTGGCGGAAACCCGCCGGCCTCATCTCGTTTTCGAGACCAACCATCCGGTGCGTTACTATATCCCGCAAGAGGATGTGCGCATGGATCTGCTGGTCGCGAGCGCGACAACTTCGCGCTGCCCGTATAAAGGTCCGGCTTCCTACTGGTCGGTGCAGCTTGGCGATGAAACATTTGCCGATCTCGTGTGGGGCTACATGGAAACTATTCCCGAGTGTCCCAAGATCAAAGGACTGCTGTCGTTCTTTCATGAACAGGGATGTGATATCTACGTCGACGGCGAGCTCATCGAGCGACCCAAAACGAAGTGGGCCAGGCCGCTGCGCCGCTGATTTCCCAGACGTACTCCATGCAGGCACTTCACTGGGATGGGCACGAGCTGAGAATCGAGTCGGCTTATCCGTCGCCGAGGTCGAGGATTGACGATACAGAATCGGGGATTGTAGGGGCGACCGGCGGTCGCCCTATGATCGCGAGTAAATCTACCTCGCTCGTCAAAGTCCATCTTGCCGGCATTTGCTCCACGGATTTACAAATTCTCAAAGGCTACATGAATTTTACCGGCGTGCCGGGGCACGAGTTCGTCGGTACTGTTGTGGATGGGCCCCAACAATGGCTTGGCAAGCGCGTTGTTGGCGAGATCAACTTCGGCTGCGGCGATTGCGAAACCTGCCGGCGCGATCTGGCGCGCCACTGTCCCAACCGCCGCGTGATGGGCATCGTCGATGCCGACGGCGCGTTTGCTGAATACGTCACCGTGCCGGTGGCAAACCTTCATCTAGTTCCAGATTCGATCAGTGACGAAGATGCGGTGTTTACCGAGCCGCTGGCGGCGGCCTTTGAAATCTTGACGCAGCTTCAAATCAATCCGGGTGACGACATTCTGGTGCTCGGCGACGGCAAGCTGGGAAACCTCTGCGCGCAAGTGTTGCGCCTGACAGGCGCCAAAGTAACCGCGGTGGGCAAGCACGCCGACAAGCTCGCGGCGATTAAAAGAG
>DASSGE010000639.1:0-3085 GCA_035693605.1 Binatia bacterium | reverse complement strand
GGGACAAGAAGTGAGCAGCGAGTAACCAGTCGCTGGAAGCGTGCGGTCAGGAACATCCTTCCCGCAAATTTCGTGGATTTCTGAATGCTGATTAAAGAATTCTCTCCTGTGGCTGCTGACTTCTAATCACGCGACGATAGGAGCCAAGATGATAATCGATGCCGATGGCCACACTCATGTTTCCAATGTCGTGTTCGACGAATATCTCGATCCGAAGTTTCGCGCCAAGCGCCCGCGCTACGTCGAGCTCGACGACGGCCGCGGGGTGTACCTCATCGAAGGACGGGTAATTATCAAGCCGTCCGGCTGGGGACCGGGGACGCCGCTCAGCATTGGCAGCCGCCGTCTCGAAGGCTGCCGGGCATTCGGCATGGACAACATTACGGGTCGTTTGGCCGATATCGACCGGGAAGGGATCGACGTGCAGGTGATCTATCCCAATGTCTTGATGTCGATCAACAGTTTCGACGATGCTGCCCTCGCCTCGGCCGTGGCGCGCGCCTACAACCGCTGGATGTCGGAGCGCTGCGCCGAGTCGAAAGGCCGGTTGCGCTACGCCGCGGTGGTCGCGCTGCAGGACCCGCTAGCTGCAGCCGACGAAGTCGAGTACGCCGCGACCAAGTTAAACGCCGTCGGCGTCATGGTGCCGGGCACCATCGGCACGCGCACTCTCGATCATCCCGATCTCTACCCCTTTTGGGAAAGAGTTGAGCAGTGCGACGTTGGCGTCGGCATCCATACGGTCACCGGTATGTATCCGACGGTGGGGGCGGATTTGTTCGATCACTTCTTCGGCTCCAAGGCGGTCGCCATGCCGCTCACACTCACGGTTGCGCTGGTATCGCTCATTGCCGGCGGCATCGCCGATCTGTTTCCCAAGCTGCGCTTCGGATTGTTGGAAACCGGCTGCGGCTGGCTGCCTTATTGGCTCGAACGGCTCGACGACCTGCACGAACGCGGTGAGCACGAGCCGGCGATTTACGACGGCTTGCTGCGGCGAAAATTATCCAGCAGGCGAACCAAGCCCAGCGAATTCTTCACCTCGGGCCGTATGATCGTCTCCTGCGAACCCGCCGAAAAAACCTTGCCGTACGTCGTCAGCGCTGTCGGCGACCAATGCATCATGTACGCCTCCGACTACCCCCATCCTGACAGCAAGTGGCCCAACACCGTTGCACCGATTCAGAAGGCGGAGATGTCTGCGGCGGCGAAGATGAAAATACTGGGTGAGAATGCGGCGCGGCTGTATAAGTTGCAGGAGTAGAAGCGGACAAGTGGCGTTTGGAATTTGGTCCGAAAAATACGCAAATTAAACGCCGCTATGGGCGCGTTCGACTAATCCAGTCCGTATTGTTAATTCCCCCGCTTTGCACTGAACATGCCTATGAGGCGGTTAGAATGCCAACCAATATGACTAAGCCATCTGGTAAAACCGCAGCGCATTCCCGCCGAGTATCGCCGCCTTGTCGTCGTCGCTGAGCCCTTCGTATTCCTGCACTTCTTCAATCTCGTGGAGGATGTCTTGCGGGCCGATTTCGTGGGGGAAGTCGCTGGCGAAGAGGAAATGGTTGTTGCCGGAGCGTTTGACCTGGTAGTCGAGCCCGACTTCGCCGCCTTCGCAGCCGATGTAGACATTGGGATTCTTCAGATACTCGCTGGGCTTTTTCTGCATCGACGCGCCCTTGTAGCGTTCGCGCAGATTCAATTCGCCGAAGTAGTGGTGCGAGCGGTCCATGCGGTCCATCCAGAAGGTCGCCCAGGCCGCGCCGCCTTCGAGGAAGCCGACGCGCAGTTTGGGGAACTGATCGAAAACACCGTGATAGACCATGCCTGAGAAGGCGATGATGAGCGACAACGGATGACCCAGCCCGTGAATCGGCACGAAGTTTTCAAACGTGTCGAGGCTCATGCCGTGATGGCAGCCGCCGTGGACGGCGAGCGCGCAGCCTAACTTCTCGGCCTCGGCGTAAATCGGCCAATAGGTGCGATGGCCGAGATCGAAGGGCAAGCCGCGCGACGGCAGCATGGCGCCGGGCATGCCGAGCTCCTTGACGGCGCGGCGCAGTTCGTTGATCGCTTCGCTGACATCCTGCAGCGGAATCAACGCCATCCCTTTGAGCTTGGGGCTGCGCTTCATGTAGCGGTCGTGCAGCCAGTTGTTGTAGGCGCGGGCGACGACGCAGGCCCAGTCCGGATGGACGATGTTACCCATGGCGAGTCCGACGGTCGGGTAGAGAAAAGCGTATTCGAACTTCGACACTTCGAGGAATTCCAGCCACTGATCCGGGCCGACGCGCTTGCCGCCGCCGAAAGCGCGATCGCTACGTTTAAAGGTCGCAAGGTGAAGAAAATCCAGGGTAGGAAAGACATTGCCGAGCACATTGCGGATCGGTCCGATGATACCGCCTTGGGTGCGGCAACTGCGATAAGGCTCGTCAAGAAAGTCCATGAGGGTTTCGTCTTCGATGACGTGGCCGTCGGCGTCGATCAATCTTGCTTCCATGGGTGCCTCCAATAATCGTTGTCTCAGGACTGGAGATTCTTTTCCGCGGCGATGCCGGATGTGAATCTCGGAATGTCTGTCGCCAAGGCGCTGAGGCGCGGCGGTATCAGCCGATGCCCGGGCGAAGCGGGGCCGCGTCTGGTGAATGTCGACCTTCTGATATCTAACAAATACATGAGCGCTTTAGCCGCTGACGTAACGCACGAGTTGCTCGATGATGAATTGCTGGTCGGCAATGATCGATTTCACGATATCGCCGATGGAAATGAGACCAACGAGTTTGCCGTTTTCCATAACGGGAAGATGGCGGGTGCGCTTCTCGGTCATGAGTGACATGCATTCTTCGATCGGCTGGTCGAGGTGAATATATACGACCGGGCTGGTCATGATTTCCCTTACTAACGTAGTCGGCGACGAGCGGCCGTGTAAAATAATCTTGCGGGCATAATCGCGTTCGGAAATGAGGCCGACAATTTGCTCGCCTTGCATGACCACTAGTGCGCCGACTTCTTTGTCCGCCATGCGTTGAAGCGCGTCCAATACCGTCGCATCGGGCTCGACCGACCAGACATCGCTTCCTTT